>JAQYVS010000254.1 GCA_030145365.1 Desulfofustis sp.
CCGGTTGCATACGCAGCAGCAGAATCGAGCGGCGTTGATGTCGGTATGGCGTTTCTTGCCGTGGCCTACGGCGCCAGCTGTGCCTTCGTCCTCCCGTTTGCCCATCAATGCAATTTGATGGTCATGGGATCAGGAGGATACAAGACAAAGGACTTCGTCAAAGTGGGGACCGGCCTGTCGATCGTCATGGCGGCGACGGCGGTCGGTTTTCTCGCTCTGTAGAGTTCCCTCGCACGTGTAGACCACAGAGATGACTGATATTACCTATTTAATTTACCAAAAGAGGACACCATGAAAAAAGTTCACTTGTTAATGATGTTGATCATTGGGATTTCGTGTTTCGCGGCCAGCGCCAGAGCTGAAAAGGTGTGGATGCAGAAACCAGCCGGAAAGATGGTTGAAGCGGCACGCAACAGTACAAAGCAGGTCTCCATCACTGCGGTGAAAAAGTTGTATGATGGCGATGAAGATATCATCTTGCTCGATGTACGAACCCCTCGGGAGTACGAGGCGATCCATATTCCCGGGGCAGAGAGTGCCCCAAGAGGCCTTCTTGAATTTATTATTTGGTCACTCGTTCCGGATGAAAACGAACAGATATATGTTTACTGCAGAACAGGAGCACGAGCAGCACTGGCAACAAAGCTATTGAACGAACTCGGCTATAAAAATGCTGTTAGAATTGACACCGGCATGGCTGACTGGGCCAGGTCTGGATATCCTGTTCAGACCTCTTTTACCGACGAGGAGCTTATCCTTCTACCGGCTGAAGAATAAAGAATGGTAATCAATCTGAAGGGTCAAATCTATACAGTGAAAATGAGATAGAAAATACAAAAGCGGTTGTCATGAATCCTCTATCCGGTATTGCTCGATAGTGTCGTGGAAACTTGCATCGACCCTAACAAATTTTATGAAGTGACCAGCGAACATAATCTGGAACAATCAATAATTCAGAGTGCTCCATTTGCTGCTAGTTTTCCATAAATAATTTTGAGTTTTAAAAGTGCCAGGATGCTCCTTTTCGGATAAGTTTTTCGGCATGATCACATGTTAACTGATCAGGAAGAAGGTCAAGTAACGGACAGTGTTTTCAGGCGAGACTTGCCATGATACATATTTAATGCAAGCCAATAGGCATGCCTTCCATGAGGGCCAGGAATTATGGGTGTAATTAAACATTTGGGCAAAATCCTTCATAGGATTTTACCCAATATTCAGGAAATATTTGTTACCTCTGAAAAACCAATAGCCCCCATGTCCGGGATGCAATGTCTGAACGAACGTTGAATATCGGCGGTTGGACATGAAAATGAAAAAACATTTACCTCCTCAATCTTTGAGTTTTTCTTTAAAAAGCTTTCTGGCTTTTACCAGTTTAGGGTTGATGACAGCTTGGCAATAGCCAGCGTTTGGGTTTCTCTCGTAATAATCCTGATGGTAGTCTTCGGCTTTGTGAAATACTTCAAACGGCTTTATTTCGGTCACGATAGGCTCATCGAAAGCATCTTGTAATTCAGCAATGACACTTTTGGCTATTTTTCCCTGTTCATCATTGTGGGTAAAAATGATACTTCGATACTGTGTACCTTTATCGGCTCCTTGTTTATTTAAAGTAGTAGGATTATGCGTAGATAAATGAATGAGTAACAGCTCCTTGTATGTGATTTCGTCTGGACCAAAAA
>JAQYVS010000259.1 GCA_030145365.1 Desulfofustis sp.
ATTTTCACAGCTTTTGCCGTTTTTCTCCTGGTAAAAAAATTCTCGTTTACTGTTCCTGAAATAGCCGCCCTGTTTCTTTTGAACAACCTCATCAATTTCTTTTTCAGCCCTTATGTCGGCAGATTGATTGTTCGCTTTGGAGAACGCAGGATGCTGACTGTGGAATATCTGTCTCTGATCATTATTTTTATTTTTTATGGCCTTGCCGAATCCCAATATTTCGTGACACTGCTGTTTATTGCCGATCATATCTTCTTTAACTTCGGTATCGGTATACGGACCTTTTTTCAAAAAATTGCCAACCCGAAGGATATTGCCTCAAGCATGGCAGTGGGATTTACCATAAACCACATTGCCGCAGTATTTTTACCAGCCATGGGAGGATTACTCTGGCTCATTGATTATCGATTGGTTTTTTTTGGCGGAGCTGTTCTGAGCCTAGGGTCATTATTGCTGGTTCAGTTTATTCCTTCCCAGCTGAGAAGTGCTCATAACGCACACACATCACCATCACAATAAAACTCAACCACACCAGATTCCTGTAAATATGACAAAAAGTGCACGCTCCTTTTTTGTTCACAATAGTATGTATCTGTCTTACAGTTTGTGCTGATGTTAAATCCTGACAACTCATTAACGGTATAAATATATGGCTAAAAGGAAAAACCTCATTTTAATCGGGATGCCCGGTTCCGGCAAAAGTACCGTTGGAGTTATCCTGGCTAAAAATCTAACGAGACCTTACCTGGACAGTGATATTCTGCTCCAACTCAGGGAAAAACGCTCCCTGCAGGACATTGTTGACGTAGAAGGCTATATGGTTCTGCGGGAAATCGAAGAACAGGTATTACTTGATATCAAATGCGAAAACCATGTAATTGCCACCGGTGGAAGTGCAGCATACAGTGAAAAAGCTATGGAACACCTGAAGCAAGACGGCATTATAATATTTCTTAATGCCAGCCTGGAAACTCTCAACGCCAGAATCCATAATTATGAAACAAGGGGGCTGGCCAAACGTCCGGATCAAAGTTTTGCAGATCTCTTCCAGGAACGTTTTCAATTATATAGTAGGTATGCTGACATTGCCATCGACAGCAACAACAAGACCCAGGACCAAGTCTGTGATGATATCCATGAACAATTACAACCCTTGTTAGCAAAATAAGTTCGGTGATTGAATATAAAATGAGTGATTGCTCAAAAACTCACCCTCGAATAGTTCGAGAAATCAAAACCGTTACGGCAATGATCAGAATATTTTGTCGGGATAAGCACCAGAGCAAATCACAATTGTGTGAAGATTGCCGACAATTAAACCAATACGCAGCTAAACGATTAGCAACCTGCCCTTTTCAGGAAAACAAAACAACATGTGGAAAATGCAGCGTCCACTGCTACAAACCATCAATGAAAATACAAATTATTGAAGTCATGCGTTATGCTGGTCCACGGATGATTTTTCACCATCCATTTCTGGCTGTAACCCACCTGTTGGATGAGAAACGTTCCGATAAATCCAGCGAAAAAGAAATCGTCACTAACAAACGAGACACGAAACTATGAATGTATTGCTAACCGGAGCGTCCGGCTTGGTCGGCAGCGGACTTGTGGAACATTTGCTTAGCTGCAACCATGAGCTTTTCAGCCTGCAGAGGAAAAAAAACGGAGATAACGGATTCTGGAAACTGGATGGATTACATTCCTCTTTAGAGCGTAAGCCTATCAATGCAGTAATCCATCTGGCTGGAGAAAACATAGCCACGGGACGGTGGAGCGAAAAGAAAAAGAAAAAAATTCTCGACAGCAGAGTGGAGGGAACCAGAGAGCTCGCCTCGTTTTGTGCCCAACTGGACCCCAAACCGGATGTCTTTATCTGTGCTTCAGCGGTAGGATACTACGGAAACCGTGGAGAAACAACGGTTGACGAAACCAGTTCTCCCGGATCCAATTTCGTTGCCGAAGTCTGTAAAGCCTGGGAGAAAGCATGCGAGCCTGCCGGGCAGGCAGGTATCAGAGTTATTCACGGACGTATTGGTATGGTGCTTAGTGCTAATGGCGGCACTCTGCCGACCATGCTGCCTTCATTTAAACTGGGTATTGCCGGTATCGTCGGTCAGGGAACCCAGTATATCAGCTGGGTCCACATCGACGATCTGTTGGCAATGTTCGAATTTTTACTACAACATGACTCCCTGAGCGGTCCGGTCAATCTGGTCGCCCCGGCAGCCGTCACCAACCGTGAATTTACTAAAACGCTGGGCCGCGTCGTTAGACGCCCAACAGTCATGAAGATGCCCGCTTTTGCAGCAAGGATCGTATTTGGCCAGATGGGCGAAGAACTGCTTCTCTCAAGCACCCGTGTGCTGCCCAGCGTTTTGATGAGAAATGGTTACTCCCATCGATACACCAACCTCGAAAACGCACTGAACAATTGCTTGAGCTGAAATTGCCCAGATCCTCGGATCGTCACGTCTGGATCAGTTAGCTGGTGATCTTGGCAAGCGCCTCTTCGTAGCGAAATTTTGTTTTTTCGACAATTTCAGATGGCAATTGAGGCGGTGGTGGCGTTTTGTCCCAATCAAGTGATGACAGATAGTCGCGCAGAAACTGCTTATCAAAACTGGGCTGGCCTGTTCCCGGAGTATACTCATCAAGGGGCCAGAACCTTGATGAATCAGGAGTCAACACCTCATCGATGAGGATCAACCTGCCATCTTTCTCTCCAAGCTCAAATTTGGTATCGGCGATGATAATCCCTTTGGTACGTGCATAGTCAGCTGCCTTTTTATAGAGGTCGATGCTGATTTTGGCAATTTCCTCTGCCCGCTGATCACCGACAATCTCTTTTAGCCGGTCGATTGAGATATTCTCGTCATGATCGCCAAGAACCGCTTTTGTTGACGGGGTGAACAGGGTCTGAGGAAATTGATCAGACTCCAGCATCCCGTCGGGAAGTTGGAATCCGCAGACATTCGTATCCTTTTTATAGGCACTCCAGAAAGATCCTGAGATGTAGCCCCTGACAATGCATTCAACCGGCAGTGGTGAGGTCTTATGAACGAGCATTGAACGCCCTTCCAGTGTTTCCCGATACGGCTGACATACTTCAGGAAATTCATTTACATCGGCACTTATCAGATGATTTTCCACAATATCGCCAAGTAGTTCAAACCAGAACAGCGAAAGGCTCGTCAAGATCTTTCCTTTTCCTGGAATTGCATCGGCCATGACAACGTCATAGGCTGAGATACGATCCGATGCGACCATTAAAAGCTTATCCTCATGACCAGGAATATCATACATATCGCGAACTTTGCCACGATGTACAAGATTCAGTCCAGCAAAATCAGTTTCAGTTACCGCCTCTCTCATCACGTATACCTCTCTTTTTTCACGTTGTTTTATCTACCGTTCATCTTCTTTATTATATTTTTCAAGTATTGCCCCATGATATTGCGGACAAGCCGGATTTGAATAGGCAACCAGTTTGGCAGTCAGTGAACCGAGGACCAGTTTGGAATTTACCAAAACCGGTATCCTGCATTCATCATCAGTGTACCAGATCGCTGTATCACCGCGTTTATCATAAAGTCCGCTGAATTCCATGATCGGTTCAACAACCATGGCTTCCACATCGCCCAATATCGTTTTCTTAACAACTTCACGCCCCCGCACCATTACCACGACTTCATTGCGTTTTTCGTCGGCGAACGTCGGAACAAGAAACGGTTGATCAACAATCAACGGCATTATTCGGCTTGCAAAAAATGAGGAGAATTCATTTTGTATCGGAGTTTTTACCTCAAATACCTCCACTGGTTTCTCGTTGTGCTGATAGAGAATCTTCCCCTTATTCTGCTGGTAACGCGTTACCCGATGGGCTTCATAGTTTCGTCCCTCTTTCTGCCAGACTTCATAATGAAATGGTAATCGCTGGGGACCGCTTACCTTGGTTACGTGTACGTCTTCAATGGGATAGATCTTGGAGAACATACCGTTATCAGTCGTAACCCGTGCATGAATAGTATAACCGTCAGTCGCCTCATCTATTTTATCTAGCTCCAGATAAAGCTCGCCCAGTTTTAAGCCGCCGGTATATGACACGTCGTATCTGAATTTTTCTCTTCCTGAGTAGGCGGTGGCAAGCAAACTTTGATCAATAATACCAAAGTCAATTCCTTTGGTAGGATTTTCAGGTTTCACCACGTTTTCGGCTGAAACTGATATTGCCATCAACCACGAGACAACCGAGATACCTGCTAAGACAAACAGAAAATGTTTCATATTATTTCGATATCATGAGGTGGCCAATGACAGCCAGGTTGCACAAAAGATCGTTATGCTGATCAGTCCGTTCATCGAGAAAAATGAAGCATGAATCCTCGACAGGTCTTTCGGACTGACAATCAAGTGTTGATAAAAAAGTGCTGCAGCCGTAACCGCGAGCCCGATGAAATAGAAATAATTGAGCTGCATCTGAAAACCGACAACGGTGAAAAGAACAAAGGCAAGCAGATGAAAAAAGACAGCCAGCCGAAACGCATTTTTTCTGCCCAATCGCGACGGTAATGAATACAGGCCGGCCTTACGGTCATAATCGACATCGAGGCAACCGTAAATTGTATCAAATCCGGCAACCCAGAACAACACTCCCAGCGACAGCCCCCAGGGATACTCGATCAGGCTTCCTCGTACCGCTACCCATCCACCTAGAGGGGCAAATGCAAGGGCAACGCCCAATACCAGATGACAAAAGGAGGTAAATCGTTTGGTTAAAGAATAAAAATATGTCAATCCGAGTGCAAGTGGAGCAAGAAGCAGGGTTAACCGGTTAAGCTGATAACAACTGAAGAAGAAGATCAAGGCGGCGACGATAACCATGGCCCAGGCCTCGAAAAGACGAACCTCACCGGCTGGAATCGCACGTTTTTCGGTCCGGGGATTTGCAGCATCAAACTTCCAGTCGACAATACGGTTAAATCCCATGGCACTTGTCCGGGATCCTACCATTGCCAGGACAATCCAGATAAACACCTTAAGCTGTGGCACCCCGTCCGCTGCCAGAAAAGCCCCGGTAAAGGCAAATGGCATTGCAAAAATGGTGAGCTTGAATTTGATCATTTCAAGCAGAGTCGAGCATTTGGCAAAAAAACTCATGGTGCATCCCACCGTTTACTTTCTTCAACATCTCTACCGATCAGACAGCCAAGAGTAGCTGGAACGTAATGCTGTTCAGCAGGTTTGAAAAAATTCTTGTACATCGTTGAACAACAATGAATCCCGGAAAAAGCAGTCAGCATTCTTTTTATGGCATTCTCACTCATGGGTTCCCCGAATAAAGTACTGACAATCACTATTCTTCAATTTTTCTTATTTTCAAGGGAAGCGCTTGTTTTTTAGCTTCATTAAAATCAAACAAATATCTAAAAAACTGCTCTAATGCCTCATGTTTTTTAGGCCCGAGATTGTATTCGATTCCGCTGAGATATGAGTGGCAAGAATCGATCTTCATTGGTATTCGGGGCGCGGCAATTGAACAGACTTCTAGAAGATTGGTTAATCCTTCATTTCGGCAGTCGATCAGTTCCCTATGAATTTCATCGACTAATTTCGGATTGGCCGCGGCAAAGGATTTACGAACAGCACACACCGCAAATACAAATGGAAGTTCGGTGTGTATCTGCCATACCTCACCGAGATCAAGTTGATATTGATACGTGCCCTCGATTTTTAACCGCAACGCGTCATCTCCAATAGCCAGCACCGCATCTGCATTTCTCTTTCGGGCTTCAGATACTTCACCGCTGATATAAACAGGAGAAACCTTAAAAAATTTTTCCAGAACTATTTTAACAAGACACACCGAGGTCTTCGACTGGGCACTGAGTAAAACCGTGAGACCTGAAAGCATTTCCGGTTTAATCCTGGAGAAGAGAAAAACTGAACCAACCGGACCGTTGGCGCTGATTGAAAGGTCGTCCAATATTAGATATTTGTCAGGACGGAGCCCATATTCATGCGACGAGACAAAACCCAGATCAATTTCATCATTGGCTAACATATGATTCAACGCAGCCGGATGTTCTTCGATCAGCAGCCAGGAGGGGTCATGCTCTCTCTGTTTCCATATTTCATGAATCGGGGCAGTATTGATATAATGAACCATACCGATTCTTGCCGATATCGCTTTATAGTCAGGTGTCAACTCGAACCTCACCCAACCAGATGATAATCCATCAAGCGCTGTTTTGGGGTAAAGCCGGCGTCTGATACCAGTCGACATATTTCCTTTTCCGACAACGTGAAGCTGACGCCTGCGGCCGCCACCACATTTTCCTCAATCATTGTCGATCCAAAGTCATTTGCTCCGAAAACAAGTGAGAGCTGCGCGATTTTAGGCCCCTGGGTAACCCAGGAGGCTTGAATATTGTCAAAGTTATCGAGGTATATCCTGGACAAGGCCAGCATCCTCAGATATTCGTAGCCGCCGGTCTTGCCGATTGATCCCTCATTATAAAGCATGGTGTTGTCCGGTTGAAAGGGCCAGGGAATAAAGGCGGTGAAACCTCCTGTTTTATCCTGCAACTCTCTGAGGCGACGTAAATGCTCTAGTCGTTCTTCAATTGTCTCAATATGACCGAACATCATCGTAGCAGTTGTACTTAATCCCAGATTATGGGCCTCCTCCATAACCTTAAGCCACTGGCTCGCCGAACATTTCTTCGGTGCTACCAGATTTCTCACCCGGTCTGTAAGAATTTCCGCTCCCCCACCAGGGACAGAATCAAGCCCGGCTGCAACCAGTCGTTCCAAGACATTTGCTGTCGATAGCCCGGAAATGATACTGAAATGATGTATTTCAGGAGGAGAAAAACCATGAACAGCTATTCCGCAAGACTTTATGAAGGAAACCAGATCTTCATAGTAATCCAATTTCAAGTCAGGATGCAGGCCTCCCTGCAACAAAATCTGGGTGCCGCCAAGCTCCAGCGTTTCATCAATTTTGTGTTTTAATTCATCCTTGCTCAGCAGGTACCCTTCCTGAGAATTAGGAGTTTTGTAAAATGCACAGAATTTACAGGCGGAGATGCAGATATCGGTATAATTGATATTTCGATCGATTATGTAGGTAACGGTGTTCTCCGGGTGCTTTCGCTTTCGTATTGAGTTCGCCAGAAACCCGAGTTGGAGTAAATCGGCTCTGGAGGCCAGGGTCAGAAAATCCGTATCAGAAATTCTTATCCCTGCTTCTATCTCTGCCAATATGCTTTCTACCATAGCAAGTACTCAATTATCGTGAACCGCAAGAACTTCATATAATGTCGTCCGTTCAACCGGAGTACGTCCCGCCTCTTTTATCAGCCTGATCAGAGTCTCGGAACCAATGGCCTGATCAGTCTCCGCTCCAGCCATGTGCGTGATGACTTCTTCCTTCACTGTTCCGTCCAGATCATCCGCTCCAAAAGACAGGGCAAGCTGGGCAAGCTTTGGTCCGATCATTACCCAATAGGCCTTGATGTGATCAAAATTATCAAGATAGAGACGGGCAACGGCAATATTTTTCAAATCATCGAACCCTGTTGTAGAAGAGATATCTGCCAATTCAGTGTTTTTCGAATGAAATGCCAATGGGATAAAGGCAAGAAATCCGCCAGTTTCATCCTGGGCACTGCGCAGTGCTTCAAGATGTTCCAGACGCTCTTCGATGGTTTCAATGTGGCCGTAAAGCATGGTTGCGTTGGTACGAAATCCAGATTGGTGTGCGGTCTTGGCAACCTCTATCCAATCCTTACCGGGTAATTTTTCAGCACAGGTCCGCTCCCGTATGCGACTGCTGAAGACTTCGGCACCTCCGCCCGGCATTGAATCGAGCCCTGCATCTTTTAAAAGACCAAGTGTATCTTCAACAGATGCACTTGCTAGCTTTGCCAGATGGGCAATCTCAACACAGGTAAAGGCCTGGATGTGAACTTCGGGCCGCACTTCTTTGATTCCACGCAAAATATCGATATAGTAGGAGAACGGCAGATCGGGGTGAATACCTCCCACCATATGAATCTCGACAATTGGCTCATCCAGACGTTGCCGGACCTTGTTCTTCACCTCATCAACGCTCATCTCATAGGCCAACTCATCTTCTTTCTTGCGACCAAATGCGCAGAATTTACAGAGGTTGGTACAGATGTTTGAATAGTTGATATGCTGGTTGTATATAAAGTACGCGTTATTTCCGTTGATCCGCTCCCTAACCATATTAGCCAGGTAACCGACAGCCAGAATATCGGGGCATTGATACAGCTTCAGTCCGTCTTCAAAAGAAATTCGTTGTTCACCTGCGACCTTTTCATAAATATCGCCAAGGCCTGCTTGATAGATATATTTTTTCACGGCACAAAAAAACCGGTCAAAAAAGGACCGGTTTTATCTCTGTTTAGATGATGTTATTGATACGGGGATATGTTCTCAATCGATAAAATATTTGAGCTGTTCCCTTCTGCTGGAATGACGCAACCGATTAAGCGCTTTTTTCTCGATCTGCCTGATTCGTTCACGTGAGACATTAAAGCGTTTGCCGATTTCTTCAAGGGTGTATTCGGCTTTTTCGCCAATACCAAAGCGCAGGCGAATGATTTTTTCCTCGCGCTCAGACAGGGTTGAAAGGATCTCTTTGACACGGCCGGCAAGCTCTCGGGTTTGAACTGCCTCGTATGGAGATTGCGATTCCTGGTTCTCCAGAAAATCACCCAGGGTTGAATCATCGTCACCCACTGGAGTCTCTAGAGAAATAGGTTCTCGAGAAGCCTCCAGGATGGACAGAATTTTATCCATCGGCAGACTCGTAGCCTTGGAGATCTCAAGCGGCGTCGGTTCTCGTCCTAGCTCTTTGTACAATGCATAAAAAGCTTTGAAAAACTGGCTTCTCAGCTCTAGAAAATGAACCGGCAGTCTGATTGTTCTCGTCTTATCAAGAATAGCCCGGGTGATCGCCTGGCGGATCCACCAGCTGGCATACGTTGAAAATTTGTTGCCTTTGGTATAATCAAAGCGAAAAACTGCCCGCATCAATCCGAGATTTCCTTCCTGAATCAGATCAGCCAATGTCAGTCCCTGATGCATATAGCGTTTTGCTATTGAAACAACGAGTCTCAGATTAGCCCTGATCATCGTATCCTTGGCAACTTCAATGGAACGGCTATAGGCTTCCATCTTTGCCTGCAGTTCAAAAAGCTCACGTTTGTGGGTGTAGCGTTTTGCACTTGAGGTAACGTTGTAGCGCATGAAATTGAGCTGCTGCTTTTTGGGCTTCAATGTGGGATCACGTTTTTCCCAGAGGTCTATCCGTTCCCGAAGCAGATCAATCTCCTCTACTCCTGACTTGTCTTCCCTAATGGCCGTGATAATTGCTTCAAACCCCTGCCTGATGGTCTTGGAATATTTGGCCTCTTCCTCGGGGGTGAGTAGATCAAAGCGCCCCATCTCTCTCAGATATGTGGTCGTTGTTTCTTCAGCATCATGCTCATCGTCTTCGGAAAAACCAAGTGCCGGCTCATCCTCGTCAGCATCGTCAGCACCGGCAGCTTTCGCTTCCCAGATCTCTCCAGACAAGGTTCGTCTTTCACCCGATTTTTCTTCGGTGACAATTTCAATATTATGGTCGCCAAGAAAATTAAATATCTTTTCTATATCTCGGGGATCTTTTATCTCCTCCGGCAACAGATCATTTAAATCGTCAAAACTGATACAACCTTCTGATTTTCCAGCTTTTAGTAAATTTTCTTTTATTTCAGAAAGCACAGGGATTTTTCTCCATTACTCGGTTCTAATGGCGATTTGTATAGACGTAGTAGCGCCGTTTGAAGCGATAATACGTGATTTGATAAACAGAAAATGCACTCTTCAGGGTAATTGAGTAAATAAAAAACATGCATTCGGAGAAGTTTCCGCATGCATGTTTAATTTAATTAAGTAGAGCAACATTTAATATTACAATATTTATTTTATTGCCGCAATGACTAAAAAGTAATCCCATAACCGCGAGAAAACAAACGAAAAAACTGCCCGATGCACCACTCAGGCACATCGGACAGCAATTATTTTACAGATTAATTATAGCATCAATATTAACATATACAAGGTTTGGACTCTTTTTTTCCGTTTCAAATCTTCATGGAAGGAACCATGCAATCATTTCTCAGTTTACAGCGAGCCAGCGGTGTCCTGGCACATATTACCTCCCTCCCAGGACCTTTTGGAATCGGGGATATCGGATCTTCGGCCTTCAGATTTCTTGATTTTTTAAGTGATGCCGGTCAGAAATACTGGCAAATTCTCCCCACGGGACCAACAAGTCTGGTTTTTGATTCGTCTCCATATATGAGTAGTTCAGCCTTCGCCGGGTCGCCTCTGTTAATTGCCCCACAATCCCTCCATGACGAAGGGTTGATAGAATCAGCAGAACTAAAAGCAGTTCCTCATATTTCTTCTTATTCTACCGATTATCACCAGGTCCATGCATATAAGAACAAATTACTGGAACTGAGCTTTACCGCATTTTCCTCAGCGAGCAACAGAGATTTTGAGCAATTTACTCGCCGTACCTCGTGGGTAAACGATTACGCATTGTTCATGACTTTGAAAGAAGTGTACGGAAACAAGCCTTGGTATGAGTGGCCGGAAAAACTGGCACGAAGAGTACCCTCTGCCCTTGCCGAGGCAGAAGATCGTTATCTGGAACGTATAGAATACTATCTTTTTGAACAATATATCTTTTTCTCACAATGGCATTCGTTGAGGCAATATGCCCGAGAAAAAGATATTAAAATCGTAGGCGATATACCGATTTATGTGGGATTGGACAGCAGCGATGTATGGGCCAACAGAAATTTATTTGAAATAGATGATGCCACTCTGACCCCCATCAGAGTTTCAGGCGTGCCACCCGATTATTTCAGTAAAACCGGCCAGCGATGGGGGAACCCGCTCTATCGCTGGAACAGCAAGGACACCACAATAGACGATTCCCTTCTTACTTGGTGGGTTCAGAGGTTCAGGGCGGTTTTTGACATGGTCGATGTCGCCCGCATCGATCATTTTAGAGGTTTCGAAACCTATTGGGCAGTTCCTGAGGAAGAAGATACTGCCTTAAACGGTAGCTGGGAGCCGGGACCTGGAGCCTCATTTTTCACCAAAGTGTATACACAACTCGGTGAACTTAAGATCATAGCCGAAGATCTTGGAGAGATTACCCCCGAAGTTATCAAGCTAAGAGATGACCTTGAATTTCCTGGCATGAAAGTGCTTCAATTTGCATTTGATGGTAATTCTCACAACCCCTTTCTACCCTATAATTATACCAACCCAAATTGCGTAGTCTATACAGGAACCCACGACAACGATACAACAATGGGCTGGTTTCTCTCCGATTATCTTGATGAAGAAATGCGCAACACCGTCAAACTTTTTTCAAATAGAGTCATGCACGACTCAAACCCAATCCATTTTGATTTGATCTATCTGGCACTATCTTCCATTGCTGGGCTCGCAATTATACCACTTCAAGATCTTCTCGGATTCGGCAGCGACTGCCGAATGAACATACCCGGAGTCGCCGAAGGAAATTGGCGCTGGCGCTGTTC
>JAQYVS010000266.1 GCA_030145365.1 Desulfofustis sp.
GGTGTAAACGGTCGAGTCCTTATTGACCTTTTGCTCTATAATGGGCATCAGCGTGTTTCTGGAGCAGTTTTTAACAACCTGGGTATACACCTTACCCCCGCGTTTGATCAGGCCGAAGACAATGTGCTTACCCCTTGCCCCGCGACCCCTGATCCCACGCACTCGCCTGGCTCCAAAGTAGCTTTCGTCGATTTCAACTTCACCTGTATCAAAGGGACTTTGCTGCTGGCAGTATTCAGAAACTCGTTCTCTGATTTTGTAAAGAATCATGTTAATCGTCTTTCGGGAAAGACCTGTCAGTTCAGCAATTTTTGGGTCTTCCGAATAATTCGTAGGTGGGTTGCTAAAAAAAGACATGGCCTTATGATGGGGGGAAAAAATTAAAACCCCCTATTTGGAGTATAAAGCCATGTCCAACAGTGTTTTGTATCATACCTTTGGTGTTTCCGGTGTGCAACACAGAAAGACCGATTTTTTGACGGCAAGACAGTCCTTCACGGCTCGATTCACGCCAATTATCTGAAGTGTCCCGACTGCAAATCTCGCGATGTCATCCGGTTTGGCCGGCAGTGCCGGACGTTTAAGATGCTGCCGGTTGGAAACAAGAAAGTTGAACTGGTGATCGAAATTCCCCGGCTTTACTGCAAACACTGCGGAGCCATCAAACAACCTCGTCTTGCATTTGCTGATCCGAAAAAGCATTATACCCGCTCGCTGGAACGCTTTGTGGTGGACCTGTGCCGGATGGCTACGATTCAGGATGTCGCCGCTTTGACGGGGTTGAGTTGGGATACGGTCAAAGCGATTCACAAGAAATACCTGCGTCGTAAATATAAATCCTTCAACCTCAAAAAGGTTCGCCATATTGCGATTGACGAAGTGTATCTCGGCAAGAAACGCAAGTTCATGACCCTGATCTTGGATCTTCGAACCGGACGGGTGCTTCATATCGGTCAGGGCAAAGGGAAAGATGCTCTTAAGGGCTTTTGGGTGCGGTTGAAGCGATCCAAAGCGAAGATTCAAGCGGCGGCAACAGACATGGCCAGCGGTTATATGGCCGCTGTTCTGGAACATCTTCCGGATGCCGATCTGGTGCTGGATCACTTCCATCTGGTCAAGTGGTTCAATGAGAAGTTATCGACGCTTCGCCGCCAGTTGTATCATCAGGCAATCCAGGCCGAAAAGGCCGTTCTTAAGGGAAGCCGGTGGTTACTGCTGAAAGCCCCTGAGAATCTGAAAGCTCACCCAGATCCCACTAAAGATGAGCGACTTCGTTTACAAGCGGCATTGGAAATCAATCAGCCGTTGGCGGCGGCCTATTACATGAAAGAACGCCTGCGGCTGCTGTTTCAATGCCTGGACAGAGACCGAGCAGGAATCGAATTGACAAGCTGGATTGATGAGGCACAATCCAGCGGAATCAAGATACTCAGAGACGCCGCTAAAAAGCTGTTGCAATGGAAACCGTTTATCCTGAACTGGTACAATCATCGCATCAGCACCGGTAAATTAGAGGCAACCAATCGAAAGATCGGAACCCTCCAAA
>JAQYVS010000268.1 GCA_030145365.1 Desulfofustis sp.
TCAGGGATAACCAGCCGCACCGCTTCATCGTAGCGACGGTAACAGCCAAGAGCATCGAGAATCGCAGAGATATCTTCATGCGCGGTTTCAATATCAAACGCCTTTGCTACAGAGTGGCTGAGCATTAACGTCTCCGGGGCCGAATGCCGTTCCGGCATCTCCAATCCAAACACTTTCGACGCTCCGAGAGCCCGAACAGCAAGGGCCGCAGTCACGCTACTGTCGATGCCGCCGGAAAGTCCAATCACCAATCCCCGGCGCTTCAACTGATTTCTCATCAAATCGCGAAGACATGAAGTGATTCGTTTGGTTTCCTGTTCCGGATCAAGGAGCAGAACTTCTCTGGAAAACTCAGTTTGTGCCATTATGCTTTCTCCCACTGCAAATCTGTGTTGCTCGTTAGAGGCCGTCGCGCTTCATGCCGGGTGCAAGGCTGAATTCTTCTGACAATCTTATCCGGCTTTACAGGGACCACACTGTTGCCGTGGAAACGCTCAATGAAATTTTCGTAAATCAACTGGGTGGAGAGGATTCCGACAACAGCCATATTGTGAGATTCACTGGTCTGCGATCCAGTTGCTCGAAGCTGCTTTTCAAAAAGGTTCTGCACCTTTTTTTCATTGAAGATTCCGGCTCTTTTCACTTGATCCATACAGATCAAATCACGCACATCATGATCTGCAGAATTGAAAAACACAGGACCGATCGGCGCACGATATGGCTGTTTCGGGCGGTTGCAGATTGAATCAGGTATTTGGCCCTGGTAAGCCTTCTTCAAGAGATGTTTTTCTTTGAGTCCCTGCATCTTCCAACGGGCCGGAAGTCGAGCAGCGAAATCGATTAGACGATGATCCAGGAAAGGGAGGCGTAATTCGACAGAATGTGACATGGCGACACGGTCACCCTGGGAAGACAGGAGATAATTTGACATGAAAATGTCCATTTCCAGCCACTGTGTTCTAGAAAAAATGTCCCGATCGGCAAAGCCTTCAGGTAAGCGTTCATAAATCTCATCGATCGGATCAACACCGGAAAGTTCATCAATCACAGAATGCTTGAAAAACGTTGTATTCTTTCCAGCTGTCTCCCAGCGTTTGCGGTGTGAGAGCAATGGGTCGAGCAGATCAGACTCGCTGACCGAAAAGAATTGTTTCAAGAAGGCCTTTGCCTGGGGAGCATTTTGAAAAAGGTACGGATAAAGCCGCTCAACCAATGCCGGACGCATCTGGGAATCAGGACGTCGGCCCCAGAAACTTCGAACCTTGGCCTCTTTGAAGATGTTGTAACCGCCGAACACTTCATCAGCACCTTCACCTGTCAGAACAACCTTGAACTGATGATCACGGACCAGACCGGAGAGCATGAAGAGTGGGACAGGGCCGGTTCTGAGCAACGGTTTTTCACAATGCCAGAGAACATCGGCAAACTGCTCCCGGACGTCCTGATTAGAAATTGTGATTTGGTGATGATCGGTGCCCAGGTAGTTGGCCATTTCCTTTTGATAAGAGGCTTCATCAAAGCCTTCCTCTTCAAATCCAAGGGAAAAGGTTTTAAGTCGATTGTTGAAATTTCTGGAAATAATACTCGTCAGGATTGAAGAATCGAGACCACCACTGAGGTATGCGCCAACAGGAACATCTGCACGCAAGCGGAGGCGGACCGAATCCTGGAGCAACGCACGTATTTCCTCAATCGCCTCCTCCTGGGAACCCTGCCACTGACAAGCGTCTGGATAATAAGGGATCGACCAGTATGGCATCGGCTTTCCCGGTTTCTCACCATACTTTACAATCTGGTAATGGCCGGGAGAGAGCTGATGAACCCCCTGAAAAATGGTTCGATTACCAATCGGAGCCCAGCAGGTGAAGACCTGTTGTAACGACGCCATATCAAGAGAACGAGGGATCGACGGATCGAGGAAGAGAGCCTTGATTTCCGAAGCAAACAGAAACCGCCCGTTGAGAACAGTCGTAAATAAGGGACGAATACCGACTCGATCGCGGGCTAAGAATAGTTCCTTCTCAGCGCTGTTCCAAATGGCAATGGCAAATTGTCCATTCAGCTTCTGCAGGCAATCAACCCCAAGCTCCTCGTAGAGATGGAGGATAACTTCAGTGTCGGTGTCACTACGAAAACGGTGCCCATTTTTAACCAGCTCTTCGCGGAGTTCGATATAGTTGAAGATCTCACCGTTAAAGACGATCCAGAGGGTTTCATCCTCATTTGCAATCGGCTGTGTGCCACCGTCCAGTCCGATGATGCTCAAACGCGAATGGCCGAGGCCGACGTTTTGGTCGATATAGAGACCGGTCTCATCTGGTCCACGATGGCGTAAGATCGACACCATGCGGCACAAGAGATCCTCCGAAGGAAGACCGGGAGCTGAAAAATTCATGATTCCTGCAATACCGCACATAAAATTTATTTCTCTTTATCAATGCTG
>JAQYVS010000301.1 GCA_030145365.1 Desulfofustis sp.
TGACCAGTCAGAACTGCGGATGATCTCAATGAGGTTGTTCTTGTTCACCATATCACGCACGGTACCGCCGATAATATCATCTAATAGAGACTGGGCTCTTGCCTCTGATCTGACCGCCTGCATATATCTCAGGGCATCGACGATTTTCCATCGGGCTGTGACGTCGAGGTAGACAAAGGTTTTATCGTTGGTGGGAATCTGGTTCGGATCACCGTTCCAGATAAAAATACGTTTATCAAATTCGTTGACCTGTTGTAAAAACGGAACTTTGAGATAAAGCCCGGCGTCTGTTTTCGATGTACCAATCGGTTTACCGAATTGGGTGATCATAACCTGCTGGCCTTCTTCTACGATGAAAAAGCCATCGTAAACCACGATGATACCGAGCAGTACAAGACCAATCAGGAGAAAATTAGCTATCTGTTTCATTTGTATCCCTTATGTGAAGTTACTGCCCTTGCTGGACCGGTTGAGTGGATTTGCCGAGGTTGAGCAGCGGCAGTGGGCCCTGCTGATTTTCATCCATCACGTAAACTTTATCTACCTGCGGTAATATGGTCTGCATGGTTTCAAGGTACATACGCTGCCTGGTAACATCCGGAGCAACCTTGTATTCTTTTAAAATATCGAGAAAGCGGGTTGTTTCACCCTCGGCGTTGTTGACTCGTTCCTTTGCGTAGCCCTTAGATTCCTCAACAATTTTCAAGGCGTTTCCGCGGGCGGCTGGGATAACCCTGTTGTATTCCTCTTCAGCCTCATTGACCAGCCGTTTCATATCCTGATCGGCTTCGTTTACCTCGTTAAATGCCGGTTTGACCGGATCAGGTGGGTTGATATCCTGGAATTGAACTGCGACCAGATCAACACCGGCTTCAAGAAATCTTAATTGTTCCTGCAGTTCCTGCTTGACTGTGGCGGCTAGAATCTCACGATTACCCAGAACGTAATCAAAATCCATATTGCCAACGACCCGTCTGGTAACGGCTTCCGAGAGGTCATGAACAGCCTGCTTGACATCCTGCACCTTATACAGATAGTCAATTGGTTCATCGATCCGGTACTGAACGATCCAGGCCACGCTGATGACATTTTTGTCAGCGGTCAGCATTAACGATTCCATGTCATAACCGCGGCTGTCAAATTCTGTTTTCTGACCGGGGTTGCGGGTCCTGAACCCGAATTCCTGTTTCTGGATCTGGCGAACGTTAACCTTGTTTAAGTCCTCAATATAGGGGATCTTTAAATGAAGGCCAGGCTCGGTGGTTCGATTGTATTTACCGAAACGCAGAATCACGCCGACTTCGTTCGGGGCGACTTTGAAAAAGGATTGATACACACCTTGAAAGATCACCACCACCAAAGCCAGAAGCAGGACTTTGGAAATAACGGAAAATGGACTTACAGGTGTTCGTTGCGAAGGAGGTTCACCGCCGCTTGGTTTCTGTTTCTTCGAGTTGGAAAAATAATCCTGAAGTTTCTTGATGAGTTGAGCGACAATCTCCTCTGGTGACTGTGGGCGTTTTTTCCGGCCCCAGGGAGGTTGTTGATCTTCGTTGGACATAAATGGCTCCAGTAATCTGAATCTTAATGTAAAAAACAGACTACCGCCCGGCGACAGCCTGTCCTATTAATCTTATTGTAATCTCACTATAGAAGTAAGTATTGTTGCCTACAAATCAAGGAAGAGAAGATAATTCATAATGGTGAAATAAACAAGTTGCAGCTCTCAAATAGCAAGTGCCAGGTTCCAGCAGGTGAGCAGGGTGAAAAGGGCGACCAGAAATGCACAGGTCTGCAGAAATGACGACTTCCTGATTTTCTGGATTTGCCCGATTCCTGAAATAACTCCGAAACCAACGCCTGACAGAAGGCCGAACAGGTGAGCTCCAAGATCTGTTCGTACTCCCGAACTTCCAAGCATGGCCAGCAATGCAGCCCCTGCCATGAACGGAACAATCATCTTGATACCAAAGGGCCTGCGCTGCTCGATTATCTGATGCATCGACAACATACCGATCATGGCAAATACAGCTGTGGAAAAACCGACGAATATGTGCCCGGGGCCATGGATAAGAACATTGAGGTAATTCCCCGTTGCTGCTGAAAGCAGCAGCAGAAGCAACCCCAGACCGGTACCGTTGATCTGCAGAAAAAAATGCAATAAAAAACCGCCTATCAGACAATTTCCGGCAAGGTGAGAAAAATCTGCGTGCAGGGTGAGAGCAGTAACAAGGCGGTAATATTCTCCGCCGTAGAGGATCTCCCGACTGTTTCCGGCACCGTTTACAAACCAGGGGGAACTGGTCTGGAAAGGTCCAGTGACCATGTAGAAAAGGGCCATGGCCCCAATAGCCAATATTGTTGGCGGAGCAGTGGCGAGTGGTTCTATCTCAGCAGTTTCTGTTTTGGGCGGCCAGTTTCTGTTTTCCTGGAAATATCTTTTGAGTTGCTCGGTGGCCACTTCCTCAAGATCCGGGGCAACAAGGATTGAGGCGGAACCGTCAGGCTCCCTGTCTATACGGTGGGCAATGTTTTTTGATGAGAGTACCAGCGAACATGTATCGACATTCAGCATCTCTTTCGAAGAGAAAATGACGACTCCATCGCCAGGCGTAAATACCATACTCATTCACCAATAAAAAAGGCCGCCTGTAAAGGCGGCCTTTTTTCGTTACAGCTCGTCGTAATTAGGCCAAATTTTCTATAGTTACAATCGAGCCATGCTTCTCTTTTAAAGCGAGTAATTCGGCTTTTTGCTGTTCATATACCTCAAAGAGTTTGGCCGGGATATTTTCCTCTTTGCTGTAGGCCTCGGTCTGCAGATCGATCCTGTTCAGGATGTTATCAACATAAAGGGCAAACTGCATATCGTAGAGAGATTTTGGATACTCTTTATCGATGGAAGCAAAGAGTTCTTTAAGATCTTCATAATAGGGCAGATATCCGATTGGAGAATCAATGGCCTTGACGTCTCCATTGGCGAACAGATCCAGCCAGCCGAGCCAGACCTTTACATCTCGTTTTTCTCCAAGCAGACCGGAGCCTGAACTGCCTCGGTTTGCATGGGTGAGAAAATAGTTGAGCCCGGACATGACAGGTCTGCCTGAATCAGATATCTTGTCTGAGTTGAAGAAATCAAACTGGGCATCCATATAATCGGCCAGAGCTCCCGGGATAAATGGGGCATTGGCCCAGGGTTGTCGTCTTACACCTGTTACACCAATTTCAGTGGCTGTTGCCTGGGATACGATCGAGGCTCCGATAACCACACCTTCATCCATATTCTTAGCAACCCAGACCGGCGGCATGGTATCACCGTCGCGCCCTGAGTAGGTGATGACCTGGACCGGTACACCGGCCGGGTCTTCTGCGGCTTCGGTGTTGTGGTTTTCAATTGCTTCGGCCAGCAGGGTACACCGTGAGTTTTTATGGGACATCGGTACCGGTTTCCCATCTGCATCGGTCTTGCCGGTCCACCATTCTCCCTGGAAATTCACCCCTTTCTCAGGAGGTGTTTCGCCGTTTCCAACCCAGTGGGGAACATCGTTTTCGTCGATCAGGACGTTTGACCAGATCACCTCGGTTCCATCTCCTCTGAGACAATCCATCAGGAAGGGGTCTCCGTCTCGGTTGACATCTTCAACGATTCCGAAAATTCCTTTTTCGGGATTGATTGCTCGAATGGTTCCATCATCGGCGATCCAGAGCTGGGCTAGGTCGTCACCGATAAAATCTGAGCCAACCATGGCCGTGGTGGTCTTTCCGCAGCCGGATGGTGCGGCACCGGCCATGAAAGTCTTACGGCCGTCCGGCCCGGTGAGTCCGGTGATAAACATATGTTCGGAAAGATGCGCCTCCTTTTTATAATAGGTGGCATAATCGACACAGAAGCGATGGTTGCCTTTTTTCATCAACAAGGTATTGCCGGCATAGGTACAGTAGCAGGAGTAAGTGGTCAGCCAGCTGCGGTCCATGAAAATTCTGGCGTTGGGAACGTCTTCCGGCCGGTTGAGTCCTTCGGAATGAACGTTGGTAAAGAAAATTCCCATGCGCTCGGCCTCTTTGTCGAACTGATCGTAACAATTGCGATAGAGCAATTCGGCGGAATGCAAAACATAGGTAGACGATGAAATCTCAATTGCAGGTACCGAGGCCTCTGCTCCTACCGGTCCCCTGCTGTAGAATCCGATCATCATCGTCTGGCCTTTCATGATACCGGCCATGTATTTTGAAATATATTCGGTGGCTTCATCACGCAGAAGTGATTTTGCCAGCGAACTCATCTTTTCGCCTTCATTGATTATATAAAAGGTCTGATTCACCAGTCGGGCCTGATCCTGGGGCAGGTCAAAATGTATGGTATGGCCTTCTTTTGCAAGTTTTCGCTCTTCGCCTTTTTCAAGAGAATACTGTTTGATCCAGTCGATATCTTCTTTGCTGCCTGAATTAACAAAAACAGCATCGGGCTTGCAGAGCATGACAGCGTTGGCGATTTTAATCAGAGCATCTGGATTGGTAATTGGTGACAGTTTCTCAAGATTAGCTTCATCCAGTTTATCTTGAATAAGTGCCTGCGCCTCTGGGAGAGAAGTTATTTCACCCACCTTGGCTAATATATCGGAACCTTTGTTTAACTCGAGCATGCGCCACTCCTTTTTTTTAGTTGTCAGGGATAAACAGTTAACCTCTGGTGATCACCACGCCAAGGTGCTGTTTGATAATCTCATAATCGCGCCAATCATAAGTATTGTTTTCATGCCCGTCAAGGATAAGTGTCCGAAGATTACTACGATAAATTACCACAAATGTTTTCTTTTTTATCAAGGGGCATAAAAGAAAATGGCATACATTTCGATTTTGTATCAGATGGTGAAATTCATTTGAAAACAGTCACTTTATTGTCAATCCCTTCTCCGGATCAGGATGTTTAAATGAGTATCACCACATCTTTTACACTCCTGCGAGAAGTGAGGCTGTGTTACAACCAATTGAAAAATATGTCTCGCCTATCACAGTCAAGTCATTATGATAGTTCTGAGCCGGTCAGGATTTAAAAATTTGCAAAGGAGAAAACCCAATGATTCATGTAATTGCGACAATAGGTATAAAAGAAGGTAAGCGTTCTGAGTTTGTTGCTATTTTTAAGGAAAATGTCAAAAATGTTGTTCGGGAGAAAGGCTGTGTTGAATATCGACCGACCATTGATGCTTCAACTGACATTTCTGCCCAGGGACGAGATGACAATGTCGTCATTATTATCGAGAAATGGGAAAGCCTTGAAGATCTTATGACGCATTTATCTGCGCCGCATATGCTTTCTTATCGAGAGAAAGTAAAAGATTTTGTCGGAGAAGTTTCCCTGAAAGTGCTTGAAGATGCATGAGCTGCCCCAAATAATTCAACTGAAAAATAAGGCCTGATCTTCATTTATAGCAAAGCTGACTTATTATATCGGTCAATGTGATGCTCAATTGATGCTCAGTGATGTTCATTTGGGGAATAATTTTTATTTTGTGATGGAGGAGACTGGATGAGATGGCTTGTCGTACTTGACCCGATTGACGGGCTGAAATCAAGAACGGATACATCGTTGGCAGTTATTAATAAAGCACGCGAGAAAGATATTGAGGTTGATACTGCAACAATTGAAAAACTGTATTTTGAAGTGCAGGCCTCGGTGGTCGCGACCAACAGCACTGGCAACCAACGACCCGTGTTATTGCGTGATTATGATCTTATTTTCATGCGAAAGGAACCACCCTATGATCTCAATTTTCATTATGCAACCCAGCTGTTGTCGCTCAGTGAAACCCTGGTGCTGAACAACCCGTCGTGCCTGCGTGATTTCAATGAGAAATTGATCGTCCTGCCATTTTCTAAACATATGCCTCCGACCCTGGTCAGTTCTGATCTTCAGGTTATAGAACATTTCATGTCGCAGTATGATCAGGTGGTTATTAAGTCGCTGGACAGTTTTCAGGGAAAATCAGTTCAGAAAATCGGTAAAAATGATCAAGGTATTGTCGCTGCCTTCACAGAAGACGGTACAAAGCCAGTCATGGTTCAGAAATTTTTAAAAGAAGTGTTTGCCGGGGATAAACGGGTGATAACCCTTGGTGACCAGGTTTTAGGGGCAGCAATGCGTCGCCCGAAGCAGGGTTATCATGCAAATTTTGCCAGCAGCGATGCCCTGCAGACCGGCTTGACCGATAAAGAGCAGGCCGTCATGACTGAAGTAGGGCCCTGGATGGTGGAACAGGGAATCCATTTTGCCGGGCTGGACTTTATCGGCGAGTTCCTGACGGAGATAAACATAACCTGTCCAACCGGCATCGTCCAGATCTCGGAACTTGACGGGCGGGATCTGGCGGGAGAAATTGTCGATTATTTTGTTCGGTTAGCGCAACAGTCTTCCCCGGGTATCAACTAATGGTCGCGCTGTCTATTACCGATCTGCGAAAAACCTACAAAGGTGGATTTGAGGCCCTGAAAGGGATCTCACTTGACGTAAAAGAAGGGGAGTTCTTTGGTCTTCTTGGTCCAAACGGGGCAGGAAAGACTACGACCATCGGCATCGTCACTTCGCTGACTACCAAAACAGCAGGCAAGGTATCCGTTTTCGGAATTGATATTGATCAGGATTTTCCAGGTGCAAAACGTATGATAGGGGTTGTGCCCCAGGAGTTTAATTTCTCAATTTTTGAAAGGGTCCAGGATATCGTCTGCCAGCAGGCCGGTTATTACGGTATAGGCAGACAGGACGCCTTGGTCCGTTCGGAAAAATATCTGAAAAAACTGGGGCTCTGGAAAAAGCGAAACACCACTGCCCGAGAGCTCTCGGGTGGTATGAAAAGACGCCTGATGATTGCCCGCGGCCTGGTGCATGAACCCAGATTGCTGATTCTTGATGAACCGACGGCAGGGGTAGATGTTGAACTCCGCCGCGGCATGTGGGATTTTCTGGAAGAGTTGAACAGCGAGGGAATAACCATCATTTTAACCACCCATTATCTCGAAGAAGCCGAGCGGCTCTGTTCGAGAATTGCAATTATCTCAGACGGCAGGATTATTGAAAACACAGATAAACGTGAATTGCTGAAAAAACTGGACAAAGAAACCTATGTTTTCGACGTCAAAGCAGACAAGCTGACCATCTCACCACTTGAAAATGTTGGTTTTACTCAGCTTGATTCGACAACCCTAGAAGTAACGATCAGAAAGGGACAATTGCTGAACCGCGTCTTTGAGCACTTAGGTAATCAGGGCGTCGTCGTTGAGTCCCTGCGCAACAAGACCAATAGGCTGGAAGAGATTTTTATGGAGATGGTTGAATGATAGGGAATAACCTGATCTGTTTTTATACCATTGCCCGTCGGGAATCCACCAGGATTTTTCGTATCTGGGTTCAGACCCTGGTGCCGCCGGTTATCACGATGACCCTCTATTTCATCATCTTCGGCAATTTTATCGGTTCACAGCTGGCGGACATAAAAGGCTATGACTATATGGCTTTTATTGCCCCGGGCCTGATCATGATGTCGATTATTACCAACTCCTATACCAATACGGTCTCGAGTTTCTTTTCTACCAAATTCCAGAGAAATATCGAGGAATTGCTGGTCAGCCCGACTCCAGACTGGGTGATTATTCTCGGTTATATTTCCGGCGGCGTGGTTCGCGGTCTCAGTGTCGGTTTCCTGGTTTCCATGGTCAGTCTCATGTTCACCCGCCTGCCGCTGTTCAGCCTCACCTACACGGTATTGTTCGCACTTCTGACCAGTGTGGTTTTTTCCCTGGCAGGCATGATCAACGGAATTTTCGCCAGAAAATTCGATGATATTTCAATTATTCCGACCTTTGTGATAACTCCGCTGACCTATCTCGGAGGGGTTTTTTACTCGATTTCATTGCTCCCCGAATTCTGGCAGTATGTTTCCAAGGCCAACCCGATTATTTATATGGTTGATGGCTTCCGTTACGGTTTTCTTGGTTCTTCAGATATTAATGTGACGATCGGGCTTGGAATGCTGGTACTGTTTGCTATCGGCTTATTTTCAATCAACCTCTATCTTCTGAAAAAGGGAACCGGTACCCGGACCTGAGCCACGGAAAAAACAAGGGATCAAATATGATTGAACTCTATGTTACCCCTACCTGTCCATTTTGTATCAAGGTTTTGAAAGCTGCTGAACAGATGGGGCTTGCCGAGGGAGAACACTATCAGCTCGTTGATGCCTCTCCGGGGTCACAAGGCAGGTTAACGGTCCGAAATACAGGCGGCAAAGAAATGGTTCCATTCTTAATCGACGGGACCGTGTCGATGTATGAAAGCGATGACATTATCGCTTATCTGAAGAGTCGTTTCAGATAAAAATAAGGCACGGTAGGCTGCGAACCTCGCTTTATCAGGTTTTTAGCAGCACCCTTTGATCGTTTCTCGTCCGGTAATTCTATTAATCCACTGGGAAATGATTGCCGCAGCACAGCCAACACCC
>JAQYVS010000325.1 GCA_030145365.1 Desulfofustis sp.
TGATATGCCTTTTGTGGTTCTGGCACTTCTGGTCATCTGGTGGCTTGGTGGTATTATAGTTTATATACAGATTGCCTGTATCATTTTACTGTTGATCTATGCGTTTTCCATTCAGGTTCCCCTGCAAAAGGCTGTTGAAAAATCATTCCAGGCATCGGCCCAGAAAAACGCAATTCTGATTGAAGGATTGTCCGGCCTTGAGACCATCAAAATGCTAGGAGCTGAAAGCCAGATTCAAAGGGCGTGGGAAGAGGCAGTCAGCTACATTGCCAAATGGAGCGCCCGTTCCAGGTTTCTGTCTTCTTCAGTGAACCATTTTTCTTTTTTTATACAGAGTATATCAGTCGTTGGCGTGGTCATTATGGGAGTGTACATGATTACCAGGGGAGATCTCACCTCGGGTGGGCTGATTGCACTGGTGATTGTGTCACGTCAGGCTATTGCTCCCATGGCGCAGGCTGTAGGCCTTTCGACCCGCTATCATCGCGCCAAGGCAGCTTTGAAAACCTTAAACCAAATTATGGACCTTCCGGTTGATCGACCGGAAGGTAAGAATTTTTTACACAGAGCACAGATCAAAGGTGAGATTGAAGTTAAAAATCTTATTTTTTCATACCCCAATCAGACAGTAAAGATATTGAACAATATTTCCCTGCAAATTAAGGCCGGGGAAAAGGTAGGTATCATAGGGCCAATAGGTTCAGGAAAAACTACCCTGGGCAAGCTATTGCTTGGTTTATATGAACCACTCAGCGGTATGGTGAGTATGGACGAAACTGATATCAGGCAGATAGACCCTGCTGATCTGCGACAAAGCATCGGCTATGTATCTCAGGATATTACTCTTTTTCGCGGTACTCTTCGTGATAACATCTCCATGGGTGCCCATGATGTGGAAGATAGTACGATTTTACGGGTTGCCGAGTTAACCGGTGTGCATGAATTCGTTAAAAAACATTCTATGGGGTTTGATATGGAAGTAGGGGAGCTTGGCAGAGGCCTGTCCGGTGGCCAGAGACAATGCGTTGCTCTGGCCAGGGCAATTCTCCTCGATCCTCCTGTGCTTGTGCTCGATGAACCGACAAGCAACATGGACAACAGGACAGAAGTTCTGCTACGGGATAATTTATCCAAGGTTATAACAAGCAAGACGGTGATATTAATAACCCATAGGGCCTCATTGCTTGAAATGGTTGATCGTCTTGTTGTGATTGATAATGGTACGGTCGTGGCTGATGGTCCCAAGGCTTCAGTTTTGGAAGCTCTTAAAAGAGGCCAGTTAAACCTCTAAACCGGAGTAAGCACGTTGCCTGAATCCGAGAAAAAAACAAAGTCAAACAAATTATTTTACCGCATGAAGGCAGAAGATGTCGATCTGACGACGGATATACGTACGTCTATCATGGCCGAGTCTCCAAAGGGCGGGCGTGCCATCATCTGGACTGTCCTGGTCCTATGTGTGCTGTTTGTAGTCTGGTCTTATTATTCAGAGATAGAGCAGGTGACCCGTGGTTTGGGCAAAGTGGTTCCTTCTACCCAGATACAGGTAGTGCAGAATTTAGAAGGGGGTATCCTCTCTGAAATTATGGTTGATGTCGGTGAGCTTGTCAAAAAGGGTCAGCTTCTGCTGCGCATTGATGAAACGAGATTTTCATCATCATTCAAACAGAACCGGTTTAAATATCTTGCTTACAGAGCAAAGGCAGCCAGACTGTTGGCAGAAGCCAATGGGATCAATTTTGAAGTGCCGAAGGAGATCATTAATGAGAAACCGGAAATAGCGGTCCGGGAGAAAGAACTTTTCGAGTCAAGAAGGCGTGAATTCAATTCCTCCATGCAGATTTTACAGGAACAGATTACGCAGAGAGAGCATGAGTACAAGGAATTAACGAGCAAATTAGAAGAGTTGACCAGGACATATGCCCTCTTGAACAAGGAGCTCCAATTGACCCGGCCGTTAGTTGCCCAGGGTGCAGTGTCGGAAGTTGAAGTCCTGCATCTTGAACGCCAGGCCAGTATGATGCAGGGAGAAATTCAAACGATCAAACAGACTATCCCAAAGGCCGAGTCCAAGCTTCAGGAAGCCCAACTGGAACTCCGTGAGAACCAGCTTGCTTTTTTTAATAAGGCCAAGTCTGAGTTAAACGAGGTGCTTGCCGAGCTTGAAGATGTTTCTGCATCAGCAATAGCCCTTAAAGATCGTTTACGGCGGACCAATGTTCTGTCACCTGTGACAGGAACTATTAACAGGCTGTTGGTGAATACGGTTGGTGGTGTAATCCAGCCGGGCATGGACCTTGTTGAAATAGTTCCCCTGGAGGACACCCTGGTTATTGAAGCTAAAATCAAGCCGGCTGACATAGCTTTTCTCAGGCCGGATCAGGAGGCCAAGGTCAAGTTCACTGCTTATGATTTTACCATTTATGGAGGCCTTGACGCTAAACTGGAACATATCAGTGCAGACAGTATAGCTGACGAAAAGGGCAACAGTTTTTACCTTGTACGATTGAGAACCAACAAGAACTATATTGGTCCTGAATTAAATCCACTCCCGATTATTCCCGGGATGGTGGCTTCAGTTGATATTCTAACCGGCAAAAAGACAATTTTATCCTACCTTATGAAACCGGTCCTCAGAGCAAAATATATGGCACTGAGGGAACAATAATTTATGACTATTCTTTTGAGCAGTGCTGATGATTCGGTTATTGAAAGATGGGCAGACCTTTTAAAGGAGAAGTATGACCTGGAACAGGCTAATTCATTAAACGAACTCAAAAGTTTTTGTGCTGATGAGAAGTTTGACTTGATCCTTCTGCATCGGTCCTTGGTCAACCAGGATGTCTTTACTGAAATACGTCGCTTGAATCCACTCAGTAAAATTTTTCTGCTTTCCGATCTGCCAAATGAAGAGGAAGGCTTGACATTTCTCAAGCTGGGAATTGTAGGATATGCAAACACCTATATCTCTGCAGAACGTCTTACAGAGGCTACCCGGGTTGTTTTAAGTGGGGCGGTATGGCTGGGGCAGAAGGTCATGCAGCGTCTGATACTTGACTCCTATAACAGGTCTAAAGAAAAGGCAGCTTCAGATTCGGAGAAAAAACTTGCAAGTCTGACAAAACGGGAGCGTGAAATCGCCAACCTGATTTCCCAGGGACAATCAAACCTGGAAATTGCCGCCAACCTGGATATTACAGAACGAACGGTGAAGGCTCACCTGAGTTCGATCTATGAGAAGACAAAGACAGGCAGCAGGTTAAACCTGGCACTCCTCTATAATCGGAGTTGAGTATAATTATTTTTTATTGATAAATTTATAAATAAAAAGCGCGTTGCCGGGATAAATCCGGTAACGCGCTTTTTTGTGGTTAATGATCTCCTGTCAGTTAAGGAAAACTGACCATTTTTTATTTTGTCTTAAATTGTGCCGTCGTCAATATCAACCTTGTCTATCAACGAATCCAGTTCATCGGTAACTCCATCGGTGTTAATATCTCCGACTCCTGTTACACCAGGATCCAAATTCGCGAAATCGATATTATCGAAAGAAACACTGCCCTTTTCAACGCCCCCACTATCAAGAACAGATAGTTTTGCTGTTCCA
>JAQYVS010000336.1 GCA_030145365.1 Desulfofustis sp.
ACCGGCTAAAAAACCTTTAATGACACTACCTGTGGACAAAGTGCTGATAATCGTCAAACCAAAAATACCCAACCAGAAGTATTCCGGGGGACCAAACTTTAAAGAGACGATAGCCAATGGCGGAGCTGCCAGGACAAGAACTATATTGGCCATGAGTGAGCCAAAGGCACTCGCCACAGCCGCAGCTACCAAACCATGCTGGGCCATGCCTTTCTGGGTTAACGGAAACCCGTCAAAAGTGGTCGCAATCGCTGCCGGAGTTCCCGGTGTATTGATGAGAATAGCCGGAATAGCATCACCATACATGGCACCCACGTAAATGCCGGCTAGCATGATGAGACCTGCTGCAGGACTCATGGTGAATGTGAAAGGTACCAGTAGGGCCAATCCCATGGTAGCAGTCAGTCCGGGAAGAGCTCCAAAGATGATCCCCATAACCACTCCGATTACTAAAAGGAGAAAATGGCCGGGAAGAAAAACCTGATATAGGCCTTGTATTGCAAAATCCAACATATTGTCCTCTTCATTTAGACCTGCTTAGGGCGATGATCCACACCGCCCCAAGCGGGTTAAATTTTTCGGGCTCTATTTTTTAAACTCTTTTACCACAGGTTCCCATACAGAAATTTTCTTCATAATGTACTCTTTAGATGCTTTGGCTCCCATGGCCAGGGGAACAAAACCGTCTTTGCGCATCTGTTTGATAACATCAGGATTGGAAGCAATTTCTAAAAATGCTTTTTCCAGTACCTTGACAATAGCATCCGGTGTTCCTGGAGGAGCTCCGGCACCGCGGTCGATTGATGCATAAAGTTTATATCCCTTGCTTTCAAATGTGGGCACATCCGGCATGTTGGCAAAAGGAGCCTTGGTTCCAAAACCAAGTACCTTAATTTTATCCGCATGCTGGACAAGGTCGTTACTATTGGCCCAAAGTGCCTTAACGTGTCCGCCAAGAAACGCAGCTACACTTTTTGCTGCACCCTTACTTGGAATATAGGTCATCTTAATACCGGCCATTTTACCAAATTGCAGGTGGGCAATGTGATGTCCGGACCACGTTCCGGAACCGCCGCATGTTATAGCGCCGGGGTTCTTTTTCGCTTCTGCAATAAAGTCTTCCAAAGAGTTGATCGGGCTGTCCTTTAATACCGCTAAACCAATGGGAGTGGCTTGAAACAAAGCAATGGGCTTAAGCTGATCGGTTTCATAGCCTGCATTGCCTCGCGCCAATGGCTGTAAAACAATATGAGGAATATTGATGCCTGAAATAAAATATCCATTGGGTTTTTGTTTGATCAGGCTGGCCCAGCCGATGGATCCTCCGCCACCAGGTTTATACTGGACAACAACCTTGACGCCAAGCGCCTTCTCCAGCAGCGGCTGCTGTCGGCGGGCTTCAAGATCCGATTGACCACCAGGCCCAAAAGGGATTTGGTAGGTAATAGATTTTGTTGGAAAATCCGAGGCCGCAGTCGCTGTAATGGGCATAACGATAAAAAGTACTGCAATTAGAATAAATAAACGTTTCATAATAATCTCCTCTAAATTTGTGACCACAGCCGATCTCAGATAGTCTGCTGTGGTCAGTATGTTATTATGCGTTCTCGTACAGTTTTGTGAGCACATATTCCTCGTGTCCGAGGACTTCCTGGGCTGTCAACCGTCCCTCGCAGGTGCGAATCAGCATGTCGATTAAATTGTCACCGGATTCATCCAGGGTCATTTCACCCCGTAAAATGGCAGAACAATCGTAATCAATGTGCTCGGACATATCGCCTGCAGTACGCGGATTGGCAGTCAGCTTGATTGTGGGTTCTATTGGGTTGCCGATGATATTCCCCTGGCCGGTGGGGAAAAAATGGGCCACAAAACCGGCTGCCGCCCACAGGGTAACCGCTTCAGCTGCGGCACTGGAAGAATCCATGTACCACAATCCTGGACCGGTAGGCTCAACAGCTTTATCCAGTGCACCGACATATTTGCATTTCTTGCCGATCTTAATTATAACCTCTGCGCGTCCCATTATTAAGTCTGCTTTCTTAAACTGGGAATCGAGTTCATTTGTTTGAATTTTCCTTATCATATTCGAAACCAGTAAAAGGAAAATCCCGACAGGAACGCTCCAGAGTACA
>JAQYVS010000338.1 GCA_030145365.1 Desulfofustis sp.
TTTAAGTGCTTCCTGATACGCTAAAAACTCAATTTCCTGATCTGACATAACAAACCTCACAAATAGAAAAGGCGAGATAGGTTAGACCTTTCCCGCCCTACAACATTAAATCAGTTGAGCTTATGCCGGTTTTACAACTGCTCCGGAACGAATACATCTGGTGCAAACCCGTGTTCTTCTCACACCACCCGATTCGGTAACCATCCGCACCCGCTTCAGGTTCGGAAGCCAGCGTCTTCTCGTCTTGTTATGTGCATGGGAAACGTTATTCCCGGTGACAGGTCCCTTACCACAAATCTGACAAACCTTGGCCATCTTCTTTCTCCTGATATCGTTCAAGCCGACTACATGCTATCCGGCGCTCATTCTTCTTTACTATTTCTTCCGGCAACCCCGGAACATGGCTTTTTACTCTTTTTTAGAACAGTTTTCAAGATATTTATTAGAATAATTGAACGGTTTGCCTGTCGGAGGGGTGGTAAAGACAATGTTTAAAACAAAGGTTCATAATCTGAAGACGCTTCATCCTCAATGGGCAAAAGGGACACGAGTATATCGCTTCCCTCTATTTTAGTCTTGTATCTGCGCAGCGGCAGAGAATCATGATTCAGACACTCACCACTTTCAAGATCATATTTCCATTGATGACGAGGACAGATAGCAACCATTCCACCACGATAATCGGTAAGTAGATCAGCACCCTGGTGTTTACAGGACACCTCAATGCCGAAAAAACTACCGTCATCACGCTTGATAATTCCCACCAGTCTGCCGACCAATTTGATCACTTTATGATTCTTATCACTAAACTCGTCAATATTTGCCGCTTTCACAAAATCCATCGGTAACTAATCCTTTACAATCGAATGAACTAACATCCGGTCTCCCTTCTTTCTCCGAGAGTACTGAATAGTAATGGTAATGATGACAATTTACTAAGTAAATTCCATCTATTTAAGAAATATCTTTCAAAGAGACAAAAAACCTGTTTTATTTGCCCTTTCATTTATTTGTATTAATCGATCATTTCTCTTGCAGAGCTGATCACCACATGGTAGCACAAAGCCTGATTTTTTCTGACAATCGAAATTAGGTTTTTACAGGATTATGCAAAAAAACAACTCTATCTGGCAATTCTTTTCCTCGGTCAAACTGGCATTGGTCATTCTTATTCTGATTGCCGTTACCTCAATAATCGGAACCGTAATCCCACAAAAAGAACCTGCCTCTTTCTACGTTTCCAATTACGGGCCAGAGATGGCCCAGATTTTCACCGTGCTTGATATCCCGGACATGTATAACTCCTGGTGGTTTCTGGCATTGTTATTTTTGTTGAGCTTCAACCTAGTAATTTGCTCAATCGATCGTTTTCCCGGTGTCTGGAAACAGATTAAAAGTGACGAATTGACTGTACCAGAATCCCGGCTGCAGAAAATGGCAAATCGATTCGATTGGAAGTCTTCTGAAGATGCTTCCAAGACTCTCAGCCGCTTAAGTTCAAAGCTCAAAGAAAAGGGCTGGAACGCACAAACCAGAGAAATTGACGGAGCGACACTTCTATTCAGTCAAAAAGGCCACTGGAGCAGAACCGGCGTATATATGGTCCACGCTTCGATTCTGATCATCTTCATAGGTGCCATCATTGGATCTCTCGGTGGCTTCAAGGGCAGCGTGATGATCCCTGAGACCATGGAGCGCAATAAAATATTTCTATTTGACGGTAAAGGCACCAGGGAACTCGGGTTTACGGTCCGCTGCAATAACTTCTTTATGGAGTTGTATCCGAACGGAATGCCCAAAGAGTATACTTCCAGCCTGACAGTGCTCGAAAACGGCAAAGAAATTCTAACCAAAAAAATTGAGGTTAACAGCCCACTCACATACAAGGGTATCACCTTTTATCAATCCAGTTACGAACCGTACCAGGATTTTCTTATTACGGTTACAAAACCTACAGATGCTTCTACTAAAACCTTTATCACTCCATTTCAAAATCAGGTAGCCTGGGAAGAGGAAAATCTCAAATTTGGTGTTCTCAATGCAAAGGCGATCGGTCAGTCCATCGTCTCTTCCAAACTCTGGTTTACTGACAACCAGGAAAAAGCAACGACACTCTGGATTGATAACGGAAAAACGGTAACTATAAAACGTGAAAGCGGTGATTATCAGGTTTCTGCAAAACAGATGTACGCCACCGGCCTGCAAGTTGCCAAAGATCCCGGCGTATGGTGGGTGTATATCGGTTGCGGCTTGATGCTGTTAGGGCTGTACGTCGCCTTTTTTATGTCGCATCGAAGGATCTGGCTTTTGGTTAAGCCTTCCGGCAACCGATCAGAAGTACTTTTCACCGGTTCCGCCAATAAAAACAGAACCGGTTTTGAATCCAGCTTTGATGAGTTAAAAGAACTATTACAGGCAGACAGTTCGGATACATCGGGTTCACTGGGTTCTGCCTGAGCCAATACAGATACAGAGTTTATCTTTTGATACGGAGTTTTTTGCATGGATAGTTCACAACTTTTAGGAATTACAACTTTCACCTATCTGTTTGCCTCTTTTCTCTACATTGGGGCACTTCTTTTCCGCTCCCATAAAGTCGGGGTTTTTGCAACGGTCTTCACCGCTGTCGCCCTGGTGATCCAGACGGCGGGAATCGGCTTGAGGTGGGTGGAATCGTATCAAATGGGATTTGGCCATGCACCGATGACCAATATGTATGAATCCGTAGTATTCTTCGCCTGGACTATCGTCCTTTTTTACCTCGGCATCGAATGGAAGTTCAAAACAAGAACGATCGGTGCCTTTGCTCTGCCATTGGCCTTTCTTGCCATGGCTTACGGCTCATTTGCCCCGATCAACAAAGGTATAAGCCCTTTGGTTCCTGCCCTGCAGTCTAACTGGCTGCTGGCCCATGTCATCACCTGTTTTGTAGGCTACGCGGCCTTTGCCATTGCCGCCGCTCTGGGCTGCATGTATCTGCTCAAGGCTTATTTCTCAAAAACCGACCAGAGCACTGATCAACCCGGTTTGCTTCCTTCCTTGAAGATTCTTGACGACATGATCCATAAATCGATGATTTTCGGTTTTATATGGCTCAGTGGCGGAATCATTACCGGGGCGATCTGGGCCAATTCAGCTTGGGGTACTTACTGGAGCTGGGACCCTAAAGAAACATGGTCTTTGATCACCTGGTTTGTCTATGCAATAACCCTACATGCCAGATATACCCGCGGCATCAGCGGCAAAACGATTGCCTGGCTGTCGATTGTCGGATTACTGGCGGTAATTTTTACCTATTATGGTGTGAACTTTCTGCTATCTGGTTTGCATAGTTATGGTTCCAGTTAATTTTTCTTTATATTTCAGTAAATTACATCTTGTTTTTTAGTTTTGTAGTACCTTGACATATGTTTTTAAACCCGGTAAGTTAGGGTAAATGAATGTGCATTCAGTTTTACTTTGTTTTTTTGTGGAGAATAACCAAAACAAGGAGTGATTATCATGGGTAAAAAAGTTCTGATCTGTATCTTAGTTGGTGCCTGTTTCTGTCTCGCCGGTATCGCTATGGCCGACAACGGACCAGCCGAAATGGTTCTGCAAGCTGAAAAGGACAAAGCAAAGAAGCCTAAGCCTGCAGTTTTCCCGCATGCAAAACATCAGGAATTTGCCAAATGCGCGGACTGTCATCACAGCGCCGAAGGCGGTAAGCAGGTTGCATACGCCGAAGGTCAGGAAATACAGAAATGTGAAGACTGTCACTTCAAAGGCTCAGAAATGCCTAAAAAACTTGATTCATTTAAAGGCGCTGCCCATGTGAACTGCAAGGACTGTCATAAGAAAGCCGCCGAAGAAAAGCCTGAACTCGCAGAAAAATTCAAGAAATGTATGCCCTGTCATCCTAAAAGCTGATCCTCAGCTCTTAAGCAGGAAACAAAAAAAAGGCTGCTCATTTGAGCAGCCTTTTTTTATTTATGATATTCAGCTATCCGTCATGCTTTGTGCATGCGTGATATATCACCAACATTCAAGATCAATTGATTAATGGCAGTCAGAAGATTCAACCTATTGGTCCTCACCGCAGTATCCTCAGCCATGACCATCACATCGTCAAAGAAACGATCAACCGGCTCCTTCAGCTTTAACATCTCTTCGAGAAATCCTGCATAATCTCCCGCCGACAGTTTCGTTGCGCCAGTCTTCTCCAAGGCTTGATATACATCAAAAAGTTCTTGTTCTGCTGGTTCACTGAAAAAATCTGTATTGACCGAACTATCCTCGTTGTCTTTGATTATATTCCTTATGCGTTTGAACGAACCTGCAAGCATATCGAAGGATTGAGCCTCCCTAATATTGGAAAAGGCCGATATCCGCTTCAGACAATCGTTTACATCAACAAACAGTATCGAGGTGACGGCATCAACTGCACTTGCTTCCATTCCATTTCTGCTACAATCATTTACAAACCTGCCTTTCACAAACTGCATGATCTGATCAACCGTTTGTCTGCCGCCATCAACCCGATCTCCGTAAAGTGCCAGAGCCTTTCTGAAAAGATCAGGCAGAGCAAGAACATAGGCCCGATCTTCAAGAATATGCAACAAGGCAAGCGACAATCTCCTGAGACCAAAAGGATCCGCAGTACCCGTCGGCACCTGCCCTATCCCGAAACAGCCGGCAATCGTATCGATTCGATCGGCCATCCCAACGAGTGCTCCAACCGAGGATTTAGGCAGTTCAGCTCCCGAGCGAAGCGGCATATAATGCTGCCTTACACCTTCGGAGACTGAATCGCGTTCCCCATCATGGGCGGCATAAGCACTGCCCATGACACCCTGTAAGGACGGGAATTCACCAACCATATCCGTGGTCAGATCTGCTTTGCACAATAGTGCAGTCCTGCAGGCATCTTCAACCAGTTCAGGTTCCAACGTTTCTGCAAGCAGGCGGGTAAGTTTTACAACTCGATCGATTTTGTCCTGTATGGAACCAAGTTTTGCTTGAAAGATGATTCCGGCCAGATCAGCAACTCTGTCCTCGAGTCTTGTCTTTTTATCTGATTCAAAAAAGAAAAAAGCATCTTCGAGTCGAGCTCTTAACACTCGCTCATGTCCTTGCCGGGTTATATCAGTGTTGATTACCCTGGTATTGTTGACGGCTACAAATCCAGGTAATAACGAACCGTCTCCATCAATGACGGGAAAGTATTTCTGATGTTCACGCATCGAAGTAATTAAAACTTCATCGGGAACCTGCAGAAATTTTTCATCGAAACTTCCACAGACACCAAACGGATATTCAACGAGATTAGTTACCGTGTTGAGCAATCCTTGATGTACTGCAACCTCGGCTGCAACGCCAAAATCCGTTTGCCCTACAGCATTTTGTATCTCGGCAAGCACCATTTCTTTTCTGGTCTGAAAATCACCAACAACATGGATCGATTGGAGTACTTTTTCGTAGGATCCTGCATCGGTTATCTCGATACAGTCTGGAGCCATAAACCGATGTCCACAGGTTACTGAACCGGAGACAATACCTTCATGCTCAATGACAATCGTCTGAGTGCCGAAAATCGCCACAATCCACTGAATCGGTCTGGCAAAGGTGTGTTGATTGGCCCCCCATTTCATCGATTTTGCAAACGAAATTTCGAGCACAATCTCTTTGAGCAAGGTCGGCAGCAACTCGGCAGTGTCCCGCCCTTCTTGTTTCCTGGTTAATTGGAGATATTCGCCTTTCGGTGTCTGGACGATTTCCAGCTCAGTGACCGACACACCTTTTGATCCGGCAAACCCCAGAGCAGCCCTGGTTGGATTTCCATCAGTATCGAAAGCCGCTTTCTTTGAAGGGCCGAGTAATACCTCACTGAGATCTTCCTGTCTGTCGACAAGATTAAATACCGTTATTGCCAGTCTTCTTGGGGTGCAAAAACCTTTGATCGAACCAAAAGTAAGACCTGCTTTTCCGGTCTTACCCCGAAAAAGAGATTCCAATTGAGTTGCTGCCGGCAGGAGAAATCCCGCCGGAAGTTCTTCGGTACCAATCTCAAACAGTAGATCACTCATGAGAACCTTTTATTAAGTTAGTAATTTGTTAAATGTGATTATCAACGGAGTGCCGAATTCGACGCTTGCGAACTGTCCGTCTTGGCATATAGTGAATAGCCTTGAGTTTCATTTTCAACAGTTATCTCGTACCACCCCAATTCGTCCAGCCTGGAAAACCGGTCTTCAAGTTTTGCCAGCAACGATTCTACCGGCTTATCTGCAATCCCCGTCTGTTGATAATCAGTCTCAGACCGGATCGTTGACTCAACCACATCAATCAGATCTTCCAGCCACATGAACTTGGTAAACCGGACACTGACCAGAACTTTGCCCCACAAGCCAACGGCAGGTATCGCATTTTCTGCACTGCTGAAAGGATGAGACACTGGAACGGTGATATCAAGCCTCAAATCATCTTCATCTTCAAGAAAACAGTGCATTGCACAATCGTATCGACACACCTGCAGTCCTTCACCTGAATTGTTTCTCTGAAGAAAAAAAGGGAAAATCATTTCTAGATGCGCGGCTTCCGCATCCAACCTCTTCTTCATTTCCTCGAGGATCAGATGAAATTCTCGGATATCAATTTTCCCATGAAACTGGTTCAATATCTCAATAAACCGGCTCATATGGGTGCCCTTGAACTGATGGGGCAAATTCACGTACATATTGACAGTGGCGACCGTTTTCTGACGGCTCTGGGCCTTATCAAGCACAGTCACAGGATAGGTGATGGTTTTCACTCCCACCTTCTTTATATCGATACGTCGGTAATCTTTCTGATTTTGAATATCTTTCATAATTGATGCGCCAAAGCAAATCTGCTGCTGCCGGTATCAATATCTACAGCTGATAGTTCGAACCGGGTTTGGTACTCCGACTATGATTTAGCCGATATATTTTCTTACAGCAGCCAATAAATCCTCAGTGTCCGAGGACTTAACCACGTATTCATCAGATGCCCAAGCACCAAGATCCTGTTTATAGTCGTGGTAGGCGCTGCACAAAATAACCGGAACCGCAGAATTCATCATTTTTATCTGGCGCAGAACTTCAATACCGTTGAGTCCAGGCATTTGAATATCAAGAACAACCAGATCAGGTGTTTCTTCCCTGAATTTCTCAATGCCTTCGGTACCGTTAAAAGCAGAAACTACCACGTAACCTTCTTCTTTAAATACTTCTTGATAAAGTAATTGGATGGACTCGTCATCGTCGACGAGCAATATTTTTTTCATTGCAACCTCATTCAAGCTTCCAGAGATTCGCGTAAAAATTGGGCTGCTTCTTCAGGCGGCATAGGATTGATATAAAACCCGGAACCCCACTCAAAACCAGCTATTGAAGTCAATTTCGGTACAATTTCGAAGTGCCAGTGAAAATAATCCAAATCTCCCGAGCGCAGGGGCTGGGTATGCAGCACAAAATTATATGGAGCATTGGGTATGCATTTTTCCAAGCGTTGCATAGTGTCCGCAAAAATCTGGCTTAGACTCAACAACATCTCATCACTCTGAGTACAATAACCGGACGAATGTTCTTTCGGCAATACCCATAACTCAAACGGTGTGCGTGGAGCAAAGGGTGAAATCGTCACAAAATGTTCGTTACTGCAGACAATTCTTACTTCCTGCTGCATCTCC
>JAQYVS010000342.1 GCA_030145365.1 Desulfofustis sp.
GCAATATCGCCATCGTCGATCAATATTGAGCTGCCCACTGGCACATCCTTGACAAAATTGTCATGGGAGACACAGATCACATCGCCCTGAGACTGTTCACCGGAAGAACCCTTAATCCTAATCTTATCCCGGCATTTTACGTGAAGCTCCTTGACCGCGTCACAGGTTCTGATCTCCGGCCCCTTGGTGTCGAGCAGGATGCCGATTTTTTCAGAGACTTCTCTGGTGTTATTGATTACCACCAGAGCGTCTTCATGGCTCATATGGGCAGTGTTGAGTCGCACTACATCCATACCTGCCTGGTATAGATGTTGTATGAATTCAACGGAACAGTTGAGTGAAGAAATAGTTGCGACTATCTTGGTTTTTTTTGGCATGGATCGTTATCCTTAGGCATGTTGTTTTATGAGCACAAACGATTTTACCGTAAAGAATGTTGACATACTATCAGAAGGTAAAATGGGAAATATCGTTTTTCAATCGGTCCAGGATCAGAATATTATCATACTTGCTGGTGACACTGGAGGAACAAGACGCCAAAATTGTCTGAGCGTTAGCGAGTTTTTGGGCGTCCCGCCGTTGGCGGGCAAAGGCAATTTGATGGACAACTAAATGATGATTTCATCATTGAGGCACTCGTTTACCGGAAGAGCCAGGTAAGCTCAAGAATCACGTTCACGAGCAGGAGAGAAAAGGAATCCCCTCATCATGAACGTGATTTTTTATTTGCCCTCTACCTGTTCTTTGGTAAATAATCCTTCGGCAATAACCGTACTGTCGATATTTTCCTTTGTGACAAGAATCACCGGGGTGATAATCGTCGGTACATCCATAAAGCCATTATTGACCATTTCGAACCCTTCAACAATATCTGTTATGGGTTTTTCCGGCTGCTGTGCTACCGATACTGCGATTTCCGCAGCCTTATATGCTAATGGTTTGATTTTTTTCCAGATATCAACTGTCTGTTTTCCTTGATAAATATATTGGATGTTTCGCAGGTCGGCATCAGATCCGGCGACAAACACTTTTTCTGTATCTGCAAGTCCCTCCAGGGCCAGCGCGGCAATTACTCCGCTGGCCAAACCACTGTTATTGCACACAAAAGCGTCAATCTGGTTGTTGAATTTTACCAGAAGTGTTTCTGTCGTCTCCCGCGCAAGATCAGGAGACCAGCCTGGATGTGAACGTTGAGCCACCAATTCGAGGCCACTATTGTTTTTTATGACTTCCAATACACCACTGCTCATAGCTGCGGCATTGGAATCCGCAGGTTGCCCCATGATTAAGGCAACTTTACCTTCAATTTTCCCTTTTTCCTGTTTAAACCACTCCAGCATCGCCTCGCCCTGCAATTTCCCTACCGACCAACTGTCCTGCATGACCATGAAATCCAAAGGGCCGTTTTGGAGCATGGAATCATAGCCGATAACCTTAACCCCTTTTGCATGGGCCAGTTGTACCAGGTTTCCGGCTGTACCTGTATTAACCGGCTGCAGCACAAGAACCTCGATGCCTTCTTCGAGCATCTTCTCAACCTGCCACAATTGCGTCAGTTCGTTATTGCTGCTTGAATCAAAGAGTATTTGCGCCCCTAAAGATTCGGCTCTTGCCGTGAACAATGTCTTGTCCGTTTGATAGCGCTCCTCCTGCATGGTTTTCAGGATAAAACCGATTTTCGTGTTTTGGCCAAAAGCTTCCCCTGACCCGAAAAATGGAGATATAAGCAAAAGAGACATGGCCGACATCACCAAACTCGCTACCAAGGAAATCAAAGAAAACCTTCCATACTTCATATTATTTCCTCCCCGGGGTTGAGTAACGTGTAACATTCATCTCCATAAAAAATGAAGGAAAAGAATTTATGCTTTTTTACGCTTCTGCAGTACATCAAACCAGACGGCCAGAATGATAATGAGGCCCTTAATGATCAATTGGTAAAACGTAGGCACCCCTAACAGACTCATTCCATTGTTGAGAATACCGATAATAAAGGCTCCGATCACGGTACCACCGATGGTACCGATCCCTCCGGAAAAACTGGTGCCGCCGATGATAACTGCTGAGATCGCATCCAGCTCGAACATGTTTCCCAGATTGGGAGACGCGCCATTGAGTCGCGATGCCAGTAAGATACCTGAGAGCGCCGACAAGGCGGTAACCGTAGAGTAAACAACCAATTTCATACGATAAACATTGATGCCTGAGAGTCGCGCCGCTTCTTCATTACCCCCCATCGCATAGAGCCTTCTGCCAAATTTTGTGTTTTGCAGGGCAAACATGCCGATGAACGCGATAACGACAAAAATTGCCACCGGGTAAGGAATACCACGATATGCTGTAAAAACGTAGAAACAGAGCGCCAATCCAATAACAGCGATAACAGTTGACGAAATTATCTCCTGTTTCCTTATTCTGATGCCATATTTCTTTTTCTGCTGGATATCCCTGTAGAGGGCAAAGAATAAGAATACTAAGGCCGCAATAATGATTGCCCCGGAGATGCCCGCTGGAATATAGTCGCCGCCAATTTTCGCAAACGACGGGTTGGTAACAGGCACCGAACCACCCTTTGACAGGGTCAGTGCCAGACCTCTGGCAATGGTCATCATGCCCAGAGTGATAAT
>JAQYVS010000388.1 GCA_030145365.1 Desulfofustis sp.
GCGAAAACACCTGTAAGTATTTGTATCATTATTGTTTATCAGGTCGGGTTAAGGAAATCAGATTTTGCATTGTACCAATAACTTCAATAACGAAATGGAAAAGAATAAGGAAGAAGGCGATGGGGAAAATCAGGTTCCAGACCCAGGTAGACAAGCCGAACAGCCCGCTGCCGCCGAATTCAATTTCGCTCTTGAAAAAGAGTAGTGTGGCTCGAAATAAAAAAATACTGACCAGTACGCAAAAACACAGGGTCAGCAGCCTGAGCCATTGTTTTACCCGACTCGGCAACAGATAGCTGACTGCATCAAGCGAAATATGATTGTCTCTGGCGGTGGCTAATACCGCACCCAGCAGACCGCTCCAGAGCACCAGATATCTGAGCAGCGGATCGATCCAGAACAGTCCTCCAGAAGTAAACCAGCGCAGACCGATCTGGTAACAGGCAAGAAGAATCAGGCTTGTTAAGAAGATGGTCAGTATGATTTCCTCGGTCCTGATAATGACAGAAACAAAACGAGGTACTGCAGAGTTGGTTGTATGAGGGTTATTTTGCACCATCGGTTTGTGCATTTCTGTGTGAGCTCAGAGAATCGGTAACGGATTGAAAGATCTCTTCGGAAAATGCTTGTCCGGTGAGTTTTTCAATAATCAGATCACGATGTTTTTCCAGCGTTTTTACTACGTCCGGTGTTGTAGGGACAAAACTGACGCCGTGGGAAATGAGTACCTCTCTTGATTCCTGATTAGACTGCCTGGTTTTTTTGATCAGCTCACCAAAATGTGCTTTTGCTGCTTGAGCAATGATCTTCTGCTGATCCTCTGAGAGTTTTGAAAATGCCTTGGAACTGATGATAAACACACCGTAGGCATAACCGTACGGAGTATCAGTTACAAAAGGCGCTTTGGTAAACCACTGGAGGACAATGGAGCCGTATAATGAATTAAATGCGGTATCGATAAGTCCGGTCTGAAGTGACGACAGGACATCGGGTATGGATAAAGTGACAGGGCTGATGCCGAGACTGTTAAGAAACTCGGAAGTGATTGGATCATTCGATGGTGCCCAGGTTTTGGCTTGCTGCAGATCGGTGATTGTAAGCCGGGATTTATTTGAGAAGGTGTAGATAAAGCCCACTTCGGTCATGGCTATAAACTGCAGACCGTTTTCATTAAATTGCTTGGTAAAGAGGGGCTGCAGTTTGGAGCTTACCTGGTCTACTTCTGCATATGATTGGAAAAGAAAAGGGATGGCCATTACCCGGAAGTCGGGAACAAAATCGGCGATCCCAGCCATCGTAAAGCCGCCGCCATGCAGCTGGCCAACCCGCATTTTCCGATACATGGCCCGATCGTCGCCCATGATACCACCGGGGTAGATGCGAAACCCCACTTCACCGTTGGTTTTCTCAGAAACTTCGGCGGCGAATTCCTTGAAAGAGTCGACCCATACGGACCCTTCCGGCGCCAGACTGGCAATCTTGAAAACGTGTTTGGGCTTGGCCTGAATATCGGGAACGGAAATAACTATCAATAGTAGTGCAAGTGTGCCAATAATTGAAAATCTTGCCATAAATGACTCCATGTAAATGAGATCAATTTTTCAATAAAGTACTCACAAAAGAAGTGATGTGCCAGAAAATAGAAGGCTGGAAAAATAGAGTCAAAGTGTTCTGCCTATCGCTCTTTTGGCTTTAATCTCCAAAAAAGTTCTCTTCGAGTAATTTTTGTGCTCGCCGCTTGGCAATCTGGTTTGAAAGTATGTT
>JAQYVS010000395.1 GCA_030145365.1 Desulfofustis sp.
GGCAGCCCATCAGATACTCCATCCAAACCTTTTGACATAAGGGAATATCGTGATGCGGTTACAGAAGTCTCGCATACCGCGCAGGAATTAAACACACTGGTAAATTCCACCAACCAGCTGGTTGCCACTGTCGGTCTGGAACAATTGCTGCCTATGATCGTCGAGGCCATCGATCAGGCAGAGGATGAAGGAAGAAAAATTGTTGATCACAGCTTTCGTCAGGCTGTTTTTCTTATAATTATATGGATGGTCGGCTATACACTTGCAAGAATCATTATTCACTACGTCACAAAGCGGCGCGCACAAACAGTTTCCGATATTTGATATTGCAGTTGTCGTGCATATCGTTGTAGTCTTTTACGTTAAATCCCGAACATTTGATTAAAAGGAGGCAGTTAATGAAAAACATAGGTATGCTATTATTCATGTTCATTTTTATAATGCCGGCAATACTTGCTGCTGAAACAAATTCTGACAAAGAAATGGACCAATTTCTGGCTGAAAAAAGAGCGATAGTGAAAGAAACGATGAAACTAACCGAAAAAGAAAGCGCAGTGTTTTGGCCTTTATATGATGATTACGTGAAGATTCAGGTCTACGGTTATAGACAGTGGACAGCATTGATCGAAAGATATTTAAAAGAACGCGAAAATCTATCAGAAAAGAATGCTAAGGAGATGATTACCAAGATGCAGGATCTACAGGCTGAAGATGTTGAGGTTAAGCGGAAATACGCCAATAAATTCAGCAAAATATTGCCCTACAAAAGAGTGTTTGAATATTTCCTCTTGGAGGAAAAAATTGATGCCGGTCTCAATGCTTTTGTGGCTGAAGAGTTGCCTCCAATAAAGTAAGTACCGGCAATTCTAATACAGACCGGATGATGCCGTTAGATTGTGCTTGAAAAATATAACCTTAATTTTGCATGAAAATCTGAATATGCTCGCTGCGGCGTCAGACGGCGTCGACGTCGCGTTCGTTCAGGGCAGCATGAAAATGTTAGCCCAAAATTCGAATCTCGTATCCCTGGGCAGCTTGTTTTTTGAGCCGTAAAGGTAATGGGGCTCGAGCGGGCTGATGCCTATGCTCTGCTTCATCATTACCTGTATGTTTTAAAATTACCGGAGGGTGTGATCGATTTTGAAGCCAATATCCCGTCCCGTGATCTTAAGCTGGTGGCGCCGACCACCCAGCTGGTCGCACGATCGGATTTGCATCCCGCCCTGGTTAATTTACTGTTGATGGCGGCCGATGAAATTCATAAATCCGGTGGAGAGTTTGAACGGGAGGGTCAGTTTCCGACACCGAAATATCTGGATTTTGAATTGAGTGACGATGCGGAACGATTTTACAAACACGGTCCGCCTTTCCTGCAGCGCTATCTTCCTTTTTGGATGGCGATTCTGGTTAACCGCATAATCATTATACTGTTGCCCCTTGTTGCGGTGGTGTTGCCATTTTTTAAGCTCATGCCCATAATCTATCGCTGGCGAATGCGATCGAGAATCTATCGCTGGTACACAAAATTGCGTGCCTTTGATCCGCAAAGGCACAAGGCGGTGGCTGTTGAACACCTGCAGGAGTATCTTGTGGAG
>JAQYVS010000403.1 GCA_030145365.1 Desulfofustis sp.
AAAAGTACTGCACGTTGCCACAAGGCGTTGTCCCGGATTGGGCAACGCTTTTTTATGTTAAAAAGCATACAGAACATATTCATTACCGAATTGCAAAATGGACACCTGTACCCGGAGTTAAAAACGTTATCGATTAGCGAATAAATTCCATTAAAGTTTGTGAGCGAAAAAGATCGATTTGTTGAGAAAAGAAATTGTCGCAAGAGATCATCCAGAATATGAGCGACAGATTAAAGCATAGAGGACCACCAACGTTACGCTAAATTCCGGTGGTGAAAATTTTGATTTTTCGATCATGTGATTTGCCGTCTGGACAAAAAAATCGGGCAGGGAAAAACGATGATACGTCTGGGGTTATGTTGTATTTTTCGTGAAGAGTCCATTCGTTTCAGACAGACGACGGCCTCTGTGCTGAACCGAATGAACCGAAGAGAGCAGTTGGAAAAACTCTCTGACCTCTGCACCGCAAACCTGTCCAACCTGCTGGAGGCTCTTCAATGGTGCCATATTAACCGAATCGGTGCTTTCCGCATACTCTCGCCCCTTTTTCCACGTTTTACCCATCCCGATGTGGGATATCAACTTGAAAACCTCGAACATTATACTGAAATTCTTCGGTTGTGCAGAAGTATCAATCGCTTTCGGCAGGAGAATGCAATTCGACTCAGCCTGCACCCCGATCAATTCAATGTCCTCTCATCTCCCCATGAATTGGTCGTTGCCAATACAATTAGAGAACTAGAATACCAGGGTAGGCTTGCCGAGTTACTGGGTGCTGACGTTATCAATATCCACGCCGGCGGCGCCTATGGGAATAAAAAAGAGGCTCTCATGCGTTTTCAGGTCAACTTTGATCTCCTGTCCGAGCGTGTCGCCACCCGCCTGACTGTTGAAAATGATGACCGGGTTTATACTCCGACTGACCTCTTGCCCCTGTGCTCAACTGTGGGAATTCCTCTGGTCTATGATGTTCACCATCACCGCTGCCTGTCAGATAATCTCGATATAGGTGAAGCGACGAACCATTGCCTTGAAACCTGGAAAAGGGTAAAGCGCGAACCGTGCTTTCATATTTCTTCTCCGCAAGATGGTTGGCAGGGGCAAAACATCAGAAATCATGCCGATTATATCGACCCAACAGATTTTCCGGAGGAATGGATGCGGCTTGATGCCACCGTTGATGTGGAGGCCAAGGCCAAGGAATTGGCTGTTCTCAGACTAAGAGACGACCTTGATCAATGGTGACGAACTCAATAACAATGAACGGACAGCGTGCTCCGATGTCAACCAGATTGTCGGTACGGAGCGCTTGTAAAATGTGGTAACAAAAGTTCCCCATTTACTCTTTATAAGGGTTCGTTCTCAAACCGAATGGAGGACACCATGAAAAAATGCAGTTTAAATAATTTCACAGAAAGTCTTTTACCTTGGCTTGATGACAACTACATCCGCAAAGTAGTTTTGAACGACAAAAGTCAAGTCACTTTTTCCTTTAGCGACGGGATCAGTGATACCTATGAAATAACGGACTGCGACCGAAAGCAGATCGAAAAAATCTGCCGAGATCTCGTTGAAAGGGGAATTGCCGTACAGGGACTAGAGTAGAACAATGGATAGGTTATCAGTAGTTCAAATCATCGTTGACAGTGGGCTCCTGATCCTTATCTGGCTTGTCCAGTTAATCATCTATCCCTCCCTTTGCTATACAGCGGATAAAGAGTTCATCTGTTGGCACAAGAGGTACTCAGGTCTGATCAGCCTGATCATTATTCCCCTTATGCTCCTTCAGGCCGGGGTAGAAGTAATGCATTTCCTGAGGGGGGACGTCAGATGGCACCGTGTTTTCTTAATTTGCGTGATCTGGGTTTCCACTTTCAGCTTTTCCGCTCCCTGTCATGGCCGACTGCATTGCGATGGTAAAAACTTGATCACCATTAACCGGCTTGTCAGGACCAACTGGGTGCGTACCGTGTTCTGGAGTCTGCTTTTTCTGGAAACCGTGTTGGTCTCGCTTAACCGATATATAAAGTAAGGGAGGACTATGAACACATCTTATCCCCGTCCACGGATTCTTGTCAGCCGTTGTCTCGGCTTTGACGCCTGTCGTTACGATGGCCAGCAACTCCGCTCCCGGGTGGTGGAACTGCTGCGCGATCATGTGGATTTCGTTCCTGTTTGTCCCGAGATAGAGGCAGGACTTGGAGTGCCACGCCCTCCCATCAGGCTTTGTTGGGAAAATGAACAGATTGATGTCCGGCAGCCTGCCGAGAACCGGTCGGTCACCGATGTCCTGAAAAAGGCGGCCCTCAACTTCATCGATGAAGCAGACGGATGCGACGGGGCCATCCTCAAATCCAAATCGCCGTCCTGCGCCTTAACCGACGCCAAGATCTACCGTAGTATAAATAAACCGCAATTTCTGCGCAGGGACAGTGGTATCTTCGGCACCCTGGTACTCAGGAAAATGGAAAACAAGGCGGTTGACGATGAGCAGCGCTTGACCAATCTCGCCCTGCGCGAACATTTTTTGATCAAACTCTATGTCTGGGCCAGGTTTCGTGCCATCGCCGAACAGCCTAAAATGGGTGAGTTGGTCAGCTTTCATGCCTCACACAAGCTGCTCTTTCTTGCTTATAACCAGAGTCGCTTTCGCGTTTGCGGCAAGATTACGGCAAATCATGAACGGTTGCCGGTGTCCGATGTCTTCGGGCGTTATGCGGCAGAACTGGGGCAGGTCCTTGTTCGCCCCTTCCGCCGGCAGGCCATGGTCAACACATTGTACCATGCCTATGGCTGGATCGCGGAACATCTGTCCAGCGAGGAAAAACAATATATCATTAACACCATCGAAGAGTACCGTGACGAAAGGATACCCCTGCAGGGTGTTACCCGCTTGATCGAAGCCCAGGCCATCCGTTTCAAGCGCGATTATATTTTGGACCAGGTTTTACTTCGACCCTTTCCGGCACAGCTCTCCGATCTCTCCGACAGTGGCAAAGGAAGGGAGGTTACATGAACCAAACATCAAAAACACAAAATACTCCAGGAGAAGAAAAAGAAATTCGTTTGATCACCCTGAGCACCTGTTTCTTCTGTAATACTCTGAAAAATCAACTCAAGGAAGCCGGTTTTCGTTACACATTCACCGACCTGGATCTCCTGCCGGACAAGGAGCGGGAAGAGCAGATGGAAGAGATACGAAAATTTAATCCCGAGGAGAGCTTTCCCATCGTCATCATCGGCAATGTTGCTATTGTCGGTTATCAGGAAGAACGAATCAAGAAGGAGTTGGGGCTTTCATGACGGATATAACAAAATTGCGTGAAACCTTGCGTGGTATCCAGGAACCTATGGGCTATTTTTTCAACCGCAATGAAGAACAGGTGCAGTCTTTGCTTCATGGACTGCTCATCAATCGCCAACGCTACAACTACATGTCCTGTCCCTGCCGTTTGGCCTCGGGAAACCGTGACAAGGATCGGGATATCATCTGTCCCTGTTACTACCGTAAGCAGGATGTGGCCGAGTACGGCAGCTGTTACTGCGGACTATACGTCAGCAGTGAATGGAACGAGGAAAAAATCACTCATCAACGAGTGCCGGAACGGCGTCCTCCAACAAACAAGCGGTAACTCTCCTCCTGTCCGGAAACTCAAAGGGTTGCTTGATCCACTGGACTGTCACAGACAACATACTGTCGCTTGCAGATTATTTTTCCAACAACCTGATTTAACCACAACTTCAACTTCACTGATGAAGCAAAACCAGTCCGAATAATCTTATGAAGCTTGGAGATGCTTAAAAGGTGGCTCTGGAATGATCTCTGGAAACAGATCTTTTGCGGCCGAACTATCAACAACCATTTTAAGCTTTAGGCTATCAACCATATGTTTCCCCACCTTGGCTTGCCCGGGAGTAAATAGATCGAGCCATTTCGCTGACAAATGAGCTGACAAGAATGGTGTGGTAATCAGGAGGGGCTTTTTATTAATAAGTGCGGCCATACTACGAATCATATCTACATAAGTCATAGTTTCCGGCCCACCAATTGGTACAACCCGTGATTCATCAATCAAAACGTTTTGCGCCGCGACCAGGTAGCGCATTACATCCGGCAGAGCAATCGGCTGAGTCAACGTACGGCACCATTTCGGCAGCAGCATGACAGGTAATTTCGCTACCAGGTTACGCAACAACTCATATGACAGGCCGCCTTTACCTAAAATGATCGAGGCCCGAAACTCAATACTTGGAATACTCGATTCTCGAAAGATATCTCCCACTTCATGACGGCTCCTGATATGATCGGATAACACCTCTTTATCACTACCTAAGCCACTAAGGTAAACGATTCGCTGTACACCATGCTTTTCTGCAGCTTTGATAAAGTTATGAGCCGCTTGAGACTCCGTAACTGCAAAATCGTCTCTATGCAGAAGGTGAACAAAATAGTAAGCAATATCAATTTGTTCCATCGCCTCATCAAGACTGTCCGGAGATAATACATCTAAGTGCTTTACCTCGACTCTTGCCTTGCCCTCATACATTTGCAACGCCTTGCCAGTATTATTAGCACCAGCAATAATCTGATGATCTGAGTCGGCTAGAAG
>JAQYVS010000123.1 GCA_030145365.1 Desulfofustis sp.
TCGCCTTCTGATCGGGGTTTAAGGCAAGCATTTTCTGGTAAATCTGACAGCCATTGAGATCCTCACCCATGATCATGTCAAGAATAACCAGATCAACCCGGCAGGATCGTAAAAAGGCAATTGCCTCTTCGCTGGAAGTAACCGCAAATGTTTTATAGCCCAGGCCACTCAACATTTTCTGCATGGCTTCATTCTGTTCCGGCTGATCATCTACCAGCAGTATCGTTTTACCGCCTCCGGCTGCACTGTTTGTTGTGACGGGTTCAACCGCAGGCAAAGAAACATCTTCGCTGACCGGCAAATAAATGTCAAAGACAGTACCGGGGTGGTTATCTGCTACTTCCACCCAACCATCGTTTTCCAGCACCGTGTTCCAGACGATCGACAAGCCCAGCCCGGTGCCACTTTTTTGACCTTTTTTAGTCGAATAAAAGGGATCGAAAATATGTTCCAGATCCGCTTTTGCAACCCCCTGACCGTTATCGGCAACACTCAACTTGACATAATTACCGACCCGCATCGACTGATCCGTACCTATGGGATTGGCAAAACGACTATTTGTTGTGGTAATGGATATAATGCCCTGACCTTCTATTGCTTCAAATGCGTTTCCGATCAAGTTCAACAGAATCTTGTGAACCTGCTGCGATGAGCAATGGCTGCTGTAAAGATTGGGCTGCAGGTGGGTTTCGACCACAATCCGGGGAAATTCCAATAACCGCTCGCTATGTTCAATGGAATTCAGGTGGGCGAGAATAATATCGTTGAGGTTTTCCGCAGTCGCCTCAGTCTTTCTTCCACGGGCAATGGACACCAGATCGTCAACAACGGCCGCAGCCCTTTTGCCCGCTTCCTGAATTCTCTTGATCTCATCGTAATATCTGTCCGTCTCTTCCATCTGCATCAGCAGAATGTCAGGATAGCTCACCACCGCGGTCAAAATATTGTTCAGATCGTGGGCCACGGAGCCTGCCATCAAGCCGAGCGCCTTGAGTTTATTTGCCTTTGCCAACTTTTCCAGCAGCGCAAGTTTTTCCTGTTCGTTGCCTACCCGCTCGGTGATATCTCTGATGACGCAGACTTTCGCCGGTTTACCGAAATAGTCCATATTACGCCATTTGGCTTCGACCGGAAAACGTGTTGAATCCTTTCTGATGCCAGTCAGTTCAAAGCCGGCTGAAGGATCATCATTAAGTTGCTGAATGGCCTTCTTGAGCGAGGAGGGAGTAAAAATTTTTTCTAAAAACCTGTTGCCCACCAACTCCATCTGGCGATAACCGAACATCCTAAGAAACTGGCTGTTGGCCTCAAGAAGATTGTCTTTATCAAGAATCGCAATTCCTTCCCAAGCAGCCTCAGCCAGAACCTGGAACCGATTCTCACTGGTCCTCAAGTCTTTTCTGAGTTTGTTGTGTTCCAGAGCCTTGCCGATGCTTTTGATGAGCAGGTCATGGTTGACCGGCTTGGCAAGGAAATCATAGGCGCCCTGTTTCATCGCCTGCACTGCCGTTTCCACAGTATTGAGCCCGGTCAGCATGATGGCAATGGTATTTTTGCATGAGTTGGTAATAAATTCAGCAATATCACAGCCCGAGATATCCGGCAGACCGACATCAAGCAGAGCCACATCAAACTCTTTTTCCTGGAGAAGATCTATCGCTGCACTGCCGCTCAATGCTTTAGTGCAGGCAAAGTCGTAATGATTGAGAACACCCTGCAGCCCGTCGACAAATCGCTCCTCATCGTCAACCAGCAGTATTTTGACTTTATCTTGCATATAGGTTTACACATTCACCCCTATGCGCGGGGAAGAGAAATCTCGAAACGTGTTCCACCTTCCTGACCGCTGAAGTTGGAGATACGGCCGCCCAGATCTTCAACGCCTTTATGAACGATTGACAGGCCAAGACCGGAATGGCCGATTCCTTTAGTGGTCACAAATGGTTTGTAGAGTTTCTCTCTGACTTCATCCGGCAGGCCAGGGCCGTCATCTGAGACGGTGATCAGGATCCGCGGCTCTTGGTCTTGTTGGTGTCCCAAGTCGGGACCCGTCCTTATGGTCACCGTGCCGCCGTCAGCCATCGCTTCATAACCATTTTTTATCAGGTTAATGAGAATCTGTTTGACCCCGTCCGAAGACGTTTTTATCTGCGGCAGAGAACTATCCGGTTCAAAAGCAAGCGCTGCGTCTGAACCAGTAAAGAATGAAGATTTGACCAGCCTGACAATATCTGCAATCACCACATTAATATCGACCAACTCAGCGGGTGCAAATGACGTCCGGGTAAAGATATCCAACTGGTTGATCATGGATGAAATTCGCTGAATCTCTTCCGAGATAATAGTGAGTTCCTCTTGTATCCCCTCGTTATCTGAAACCTTCAGTTTCAAGGATGTGAGATAGTTATTTATGATGCCAAGCGGATTGTTGACCTCGTGGGCGAATTTCCTTGCCGTCATCGAAATGGCAGCTTTTCTCTCCAACTCAATTTCTTCAGCCTTTTTACTTTTTATATTTTCAAGATGAAGGCCGACGGCAACTTGCTGGGCGATGGTCCTGATAAGCCGATAATCGTCTTTGGACATCTTTTTAGAGGGAATCGGCAGGCCGAGCAGTACGACGCCCACTTCTTGTTGCTCGGCAACAAGCGGTATCAAAGCCACCTCCGGACAATTAAATGCCGATAGCACCTGTCGGTCGGCCAGATTCTCAGGTTCATGCTTCAGACTGAGATAGTCCACGGTTTTACTCAGATAGGCTGCAACCACCCTGCTCGAATTTTTCTGGACCGGCAGCACAAACTCCCGGCTCAGAGAATACAACTTATTTGATTCTGAAGTCCGACCGATCAACAGCACATTATCGCGATCCGGCAGCAGCAGAATAACCTGGTCTATGCCCAGTAAAACCTGCATGGACTGTTCAAAGGCCTGGAGCATCTTGTCGCTGTCATCTGCCTGGGCTACATTTTCCAGAAAACCTGACAACAGGGTGATTCCCTTGATTCGTGAGGCAAGAGCCGTTTGCACCGCTGCCGCATCACTGACAACCCGCTCCGTTTGTCCCTCTTCCCCTGGGCCTGCTGTTATCTGAATGTGAATTCCCAATTCACTGCTGATCTGTAAAATTTCTTCTTTTGTACCTTCGCAGATCTCCTGCAGATCATCAGCAGAAATCCCCAGCAAGGCTTCAGCCGTTTCAAAAAGCGGGGAATTATCTCCAGGTTTACTCAACAGATTTGCCAGATAAATAATTTTTACCAACGGCAGGGCCTGTTTGATATTCTCCAGGTGTTCATGGTGATAGCCTATGGTATCGGCTATCAGAGAGCTCAGATTCCAATCCCGAATCAACCAGTCTCCAACTTCGGCATGGGTTGCACCAATCAGGTCTTTCTCTTCGGATAGAAGATCCGTTTCTTCGGAGATACCTGCCAGTACTGATTCATATTGCTCAGTGAACACTGAAACCAAGACAAGCCTGCCGAGATCATGGAGTAATCCGGCAAGATAGGCGTCCTCCGGGTTTGCCAACCCAGTCTGTTCGGCAATACGTCTCGACAGGGTTGCACACTTCAGACAATGATACCAGAAGGAGTGGATATCAAAATGCTTCAGGCTGTCGAACCGTTCGACATCAAACACCTGGTGTACGGCAGCGGTTACCGCCATATTTTTAACACTGTTCGCCCCGAGATAGACAACGGCCTGATCAATCCCGCTATACGTGGTGCGCAAACCGAAATAAGCAGAATTAACCAATTGCAGGACTTTATAACTGAGGGAGGGATCCTTGTCGATCAGGGAGGCAACTTTAGTAAGCGGCGTCGACTCATTGTCGCAAGCTTCCAGCAGCCTTAAAAGAATTTCAGGCAGTATCGGAACATGTCCCGATTTTTTAATCTGTGAAAATACCGTTTCCCGTGTGGTCATAAAACGAATTTGTTGCTGTCCATGACGGTTATTATCGGTTTAAAGGCTGCGTGGTTGCTATGAGTATAATTATGTATAGCAATGACAAGGTCTTGTTACCACTAATATCACAATTTACAAGGTCTTTCTACTTCACTTTCATTCCACAGATCTTCGATCGAAACCGGAAATCAGCATAAACGCATCAGCCGGGTGCAAAAGTTGCATATTAGATAATAACCGCGTGAATGTCCGGTTATGCAACATGTGTGTGGTATAATAGACAAGAATCAGCGTAATCCAATGGATGAGTTGCCACACAAGTGTAGCACAATTAAAAGATTCAACACAGGTACACACAATGATCCCTGCAGCGGAACCGCAAAATGTGCATGCCAACAACGATCTGATTCGAAGATCAAATATACTCCAGGCGATAAACCGATTAAGCAATGAGCACTTACCAGGATTGAGCCGTAATGAGCTGCTTCTCAAATGCAGTGAAATTCTCGTAAAATTCAGTGGTTTCAGTGGAGGCTGGGTAGGCAGGTACCTGGCGGAAGAAAAAGAAATAACACCATTGTCCTTTATTCAGACCGAACCAGAGCAGGATGAGAACAAAAAGGTCTGCAGAAAACTCATCCTGCTGGACAGCCTATTGATCGCCTCCGTTGAACAGGCAGTCGATTCTGGTGAACCGATTGTTTTCAGAAACGTCGATCCTGCCATAAATCTCCCGCTTACCCAGGATGGAACGAGCTTCAGATCCTGCAGTATCTG
>JAQYVS010000278.1 GCA_030145365.1 Desulfofustis sp.
AAACCGGAACTCCCTGTTCTAGGGGAAGTTACCGAGGATTTCAGCTTCAGGAACCAGGATAATCAGGTGGTCACCGCCGAGATTTTCAAGGACAAAGTCTTTATAACCGATTTTTTCTTTACTACCTGCCCTTCCATCTGCCCGATTATGAAGCGACAGATGATGCGGGTATATCAGGCATTTGAGAATCATCCGGATGTACTCTTATTTTCACACACCATTGACCCTGAACATGACACCGTGGAGGTCCTCAGAAACTTTGCTGATGGGCTTGGCATAAAAACGGAAAAATGGCAGATGGTGACCGGCCCACAGGATGACATCTTTGCAATGGCAAAACATTATATGCTGGCCGCCATAAAAGATGACCAGGTCGAAGGCGGCTACATTCACAGCGGCTCATTCGTTCTGGTTGACAAGGATAAGAAAATTAGGGGATATTATAACGGAACCACCCCCGAAGAAGTTGACGCCCTGATTGCTGATTTAAAGGATTTTCTCGGTGAAAAGTAATTTTTTCTATCTATTCCTGTTATTTTTCAGCATCGTTACCTTTCTAGCTTTTTTTTCCTCGGTACAGGGAAAATCGGGACAAGTCACCGAAGGACAAGAACTGTTCAAAGCACACTGCGCCAAATGCCACGGCCAGGAAGGTGAAGGCTTTCTCAGGCTCTATCCGCCACTGCAGAACTCCAGGTTTCTTAAGACGGATGTTGCCCGCCTGCCGTGTATCATGCGCAATGGCCTGAAAGGAGAAATTAAAGTGGGGGATGTCACGTTCAACCAGATAATGCCTGGCAACGAACGTCTGACTGCAGAGCATATGAAGCAGCTCATTATCTTCATGCAAACCGCCTGGAAACATCCGAGAACTCAGCTCAGTGTCCAAGACTGGTTGACCAATTGTAGTTCTACCTAATGTAATACAGGGGATACTATGACACACAGAATTCTTATCACAATTTCCATTTTTCTTCTGGTCTTTGCCGTCACCCCAGCTTTTGCTGATAACAATGAGTTGGCAAAAGAGGTCATGGACATCCACGATGTGGCTATGGCCAGAATGACAGATATGCATGAGTTGAAACTTCAATTGCTTGCTCTAGAAAAAAAATCAGGCCCAACAGAACAAACAACAGCCGCCATCAATGCCCTGCAGGACGCCAGCAAAGGCATGATGGTCTGGATGAGACAGTATAAACACCCAAAAACACCAGCCGAATTACAAAACGCTCAAGAATATCTGCTCAGCGAAAAGGTAAAAATCCAAGAAGTAAGCGATGCCATGTTCAGCAGTATCGACACGGCAGAGAAACTTCTGAAATAGTCGGTGATGGTGTAAAACCATTTAAAACATAACCGGCAACACTTGTGGGGTATCAGTTATCGTCGATGGTGATCACTGATAGGAATGGTTTGTCCCAACAGTCGTGCACATCAGGCATTTTCGCTGAATGCTTCACCTTGCATCTTACTCAAAGACCGGTTTTGCATTTAAAGCAACTCTTTAAAATCCCAATTCTTCATGTGACGATTGGTTATCATACAATAAATCTGTATAGCCGAGCAATGCAGCGGGGATAGAAATCCATCCAAGATCGAGCGGTATTAGCTTGTTTGGCAAGGTAATTATCTATGAACATACCCAAATTGACATTAGAGGGTTGTTATAAAAGACGTAGCTGTCTTATTCAGGATCTAGATCTAGATCTCGTGGTCATCGCAAATCCTAGAAACCTTTACTATTTTGCAGGTTTCCTGACCCCCTTCCCATCATTATCCGAATGGGGACCGGTATTTCTGGTAATTGATGTAAGAAACGGTGACAGCACTCTGATATGCCACAACTTCGCAGCTGATGCTGCGAGGAATAGTTATGCGGACCAGAAAGAGATTTGGACCTGGTACAACGCATCGGAGGACTGCGGTATCGAGATGTACGCGGGAGGTGCGGAAATCCTCAGAGATTTTATCCATTCAAAGTCTCATTCCGCCAAAATTGGGATTGAAACTGGTTTTTTCCCGATGATCCATGATCTTGCTTCTAGACTATTTACTGATATAACCCCCCTCATCAGCAGTATGCAGCGACGAAAATACCCTGATGAACTCACCTGTATCCGCTATGCTCAGGACTCTGCGCTCGCTGGTCACGAAGCAGCGCGCAAAGAGATTCAGCCAGGTATGACGGAACTGGATTTATTCAGCTTAATCAACGCTGCAATGATTACAAAGGCTGGAATGCCGGTGAAACTGATCGGGGATATCATTAGTGGTCCCCGTGTCCTTGAGGTCTCAGGTGGACCAACGAGTCGCATTATCGAACAAAGCGATACGATTATCTTAGATCTGAGTCCAGTTGTTGGAGGGTATCGGGCCGATTACACAGCAACGATCGTACTTGATCCCTATCCAAATAAGAAAACATACGCACTTGAAAAGGCACTTCATGAAGCGATTGAGTCGGGGAAAAATATGCTTTTACCCGGTAAAAAAGGCCGGGAAGTGTATGCAGCTGTGAATTCATGTCTGGAAGACAGGGGGTTTGGTGGGGGCTTATCTCACCATGCCGGGCATGGACTGGGCTTAGGACATCCCGAAGCTCCATATTTTGTAATGAGGAGTGAGGAAGAACTAGTAATCGGAGATGTCGTCACTCTGGAACCCGGTTCATATGATACCGGATGTGCAGGAAGGATCGAACATGTGTTTCTGATCACTGCTGACGGCCCCAAACAGTTGTCGAGACATGACACGAGGTTCAGCCTGTGAATTAAGGCGCAGATCGCCCTTTCTAACAAAAAAAAGAGGCTGCCGTAAAAACAGACAGCCTCTAAAACCGTTTACTTCAGATTATAGAATTATAACTGAACGACGTTTTTAGCAGCAGGTCCTTTAGGACCATCAACTACTTCAAAAGTAACCTTTGCCCCTTCATCTAAGGACTTGAAGCCATCGGATTGAATTCCGCTATGATGAACAAAGACATCATCGCCATTATCTTGAGCGATGAAACCGAATCCTTTTGCGTCGTTAAACCACTTTACTGTTCCGTCTGCCATTTTTTACTACTCCTTTGTGTCCAACCTATTGTCAGGTTGTTTGTGTGATTAGAGTCAACACTCGCTGACTCTTTATGATTCCATAATTTTTTATGGAACATCTCTATGCCAGGTCTTCTAAAAGACCCTGTGACATTAATTATCTATTTTATACTGTGAAGTTTACCTTCTTCGAGCGCCTTTCTTTTTGGGCTTTGCTTCATTGCATACAAGCTGTCTACTTTTATATGTAGATTTGTTCAAAGACTCCATCGCCTGCTGTCCGCCAGATCGGGAGGACATTTCAATAAAGGCGAAGCCTTTCGATTGACCGGTATACGTGTCCTTAATCAAATTGGTGTCTACAACCTCTCCATATTGTGAAAATAAATCTACTATTTCTGACTCTGAAATATCGTATGGCAAATTGCCAATGAAGAGTTTCATTATGATTCTCCGGAAGTTATGACCAGCAAGAATCTCTAAGCGCAACTGAAATGATTGAGTGCTACAAGACAGGTGAGGAGTGACGCTGTGCGTGATCTAATTTAATCGCCATTTGACGCAAGTGATGATACTCTCTTTTGCTGGAAACGCAAGGAAAAACTTTAAATAATCTCGAATAAAGCTGATTTTCGCAGTCAAATTACAGGAGGATCTTCAATATAAAACCATCTATCGTCCGACGTAATGACTGTCAGGATACGTGGTACCCACCACTTATATTTTTTCCATAACCTGCATGCTGTCATGCATGGTTCAAGGGGAACAGGTAGCGACAGCCTGGCGATGTAGTTACCAGGACCCTTGATTTTCCATTGAAACCCACGGTTCTTTTTCCGGCAATTTCTCTCCCTGCTGCAGCAATTCGATAGAAATTTTATCTGGGGTGCGGATAAATGCCATATGCCCATCTCGTGGTGGACGAAGAATCGTTACTCCCTTGTCCATCAAGGTCTGGCAATAATCGTAGATATTTTCAACACTATACGCTAAATGCCCAAAATTTCTTCCTTCACTGTATTCTGAGTCCTGGTCCCAATTGTGCGTCAATTCAATTTCAGGTTCCCCGGGAGCTGTAGCAAAGAATACAAGAGTAAAACGACCGGCCTCAACTTCTTTCCTTCTTGTTTGGACAAGGCCAAGCTTATTGGTGAAAAAATCAATCGACTCATCAATGTCTTTGACACGGATCATCGTATGTAAAAATTTCATAACTCCCTTCTTATTGTTTTGTTGCGCTGCCTTATAAAGCATCAGTGAAGTGTACTTACAGATTCACCTGCTTCTCTATGACTTCTGTAATGAAAATTTCAGATGGAACATTTCAATTCAACCCAGTGCCACATCAAGGGTCATCATAATTGCAAACCCGATCATAACACCTATCGTAGCAATGTCTGAATGTTTCTCAGCCTGTGATTCAGGAATCAATTCTTCAGCTACTACATAAATCATCGCCCCAGCGGCAAAAGAGAGCGCATAAGGCAGGAGGGGTTGCATATAGACAACGGCAATAGCTCCGAGCACACCCGCAACTGGTTCAACCATCCCTGAAAACTGGCCATACATAAAACTTTTTCTCCTGGATAGCCCTTCTCTTCTCAGTGGTACCGATACGGCGGCACCTTCAGGAAAATTTTGAATTCCGATACCAATTGCCAATGCAATAGCCGCACCGATTGATGCAGCAGGATGTCCAGCAGCCGCAGCTCCAAAAGCAACACCGACCGCTAAACCTTCCGGAATATTGTGCAGCGTAATTGCTAAAACCAACAACACCGAGCGCTGCCAGCTTGTCTTTACTCCTTCGGCTTCACTTGTGGGAAATCCTGAATGTAAATGAGGCAGCACTTTGTCAATGC
>JAQYVS010000290.1 GCA_030145365.1 Desulfofustis sp.
GATTCAGCAGCTTACCTCCCTTGAAATCCGGATCGGCCTGAAGCGCCCGAATCCAGTTGATGAGTTCCCTCGTAGCCGGCTTTTTCTCAATGGCTTCAACCGAGCGAAGTTCATAAAAAAGATTAATCGCGTTTTTCGCAAGTGTGTCTGAAATTTTAGGGAAATGAGCTGCAATGATCTTGCGCATCATCGAGGGTTCCGGAAAGGCGATGTGATGAAAATTGCAGCGTCCGAGAAACGGATCGGACAGATCCTTCTTGGCATTGGAAGTGATAATGATAACCGGACGGTGTTGTGCTTTGATGACCTCATCTGTTTCAATAATGTCAAACTGCATATGATCCAGGACATCGAGCATATCGTCCTGAAAATCGCTGTCCGCCTTATCGATTTCATCAATTAAGAGCACGCAGCGCTTCTCAGCGGTAAAGGCCTGTCCGATTTTTCCCATCCGGATGTACTCGTTGATATTGGAAACATCCCGGGTGGAATCGCCAAACCGGCTGTCATTAAGACGGGTCAGGGTGTCGTACTGATATAAAACTTCAACAAGCTTCATACTCGATTTGACGTTTAAGACGATCAAATCCATATCAAGGCTCTCACTGACTGCATGAGCCAGCATGGTCTTTCCGGTACCCGGCTCGCCTTTCAGCAGGAGCGGCATTTCCAAGACCATCGAAATATTAACGATTTTTGCTAATTCCTCGTCAAGAACGTAACGTGACGAGCCGCCAAATGTCTGCTGCTGCATGTGCATCCTCATGTGCTTGTAATAATTTCATCCTTCTTCATGATACGTGTCGCGATAAAAAACCAGATCAGAGAGATAACCTGAAGCGCCAGCATCATGCCAAATCCGTATCGAAATCCCATAACGTGATAGCTGCCGTCGGCCCCGACTGGCCAGAGTTCAATAATGGCTCCAATTGCCCACTGGGCGGAAAATGCTACGACAAAGACCAGAAGATTCACGCCGGTGGTGACCCTGCCTGAGAGTCCCAATGCAAATTTTTGTGACAAAGCTGCATAAGCCCCAATTCCGGCGGTTCCGAAAAAGCCGAACAAGAGCCAGATAACACTGCACCAGGATGGCGGCGCTACCATCACCAGAAACTGAATTACCATAAAAATTGCCATACCGGCAACCGCGGTAGCGGTCAAAGAAATTCCTCGTCCTGCAAGTCGTTCTGCCAAAACTCCCAGGATGATCCAGCCGCTGATCATGGCCACGGCGACCCAAAAAAGCAGTGATGCCGCCTCGCCCCTTTCAAAGCCAATCACATCCCTGAACCACGGTCCGGCCCAGAGCCCCTGAATGGCCAGAAAGGATGCCTGAGAAAGAGCAACCAATGGGGCAACCTGCCAGAATTTAAGGCTTGTAAAGACCACTTTAATGCCATTGAGCTGGCTTGCCAGGGGTTCGGATCCCTGTTTTTGTTTTTTTTCTGGAACAACAAATAATACCAGCAGTCCGACAAAAACCGAAAAGACTGCCAGCAGCATGAAAATCGTTCGCCAGTCGGTGACTGCGAGAAGCATCTCCACCGGTGAGGTTGCCACCAGTGCCCCCAATCCTCCGCTGGCCATTTGAAAACCGTTTATCACCGGCCACTTACTTCTATCAAACCAAACCGTATAGGCTTTAAACGAGGCCATCAGGCAGGCAGAGACGCCAAATCCAATGAAGGCCCGACCGATCACCAGTCCGGTCAAACTCTCTGCTCTACCGAACAGAAATGCACCCAGGCCTGCAAACATCAGAAGAACCGCCTCGGTACGCCTCGGCCCAAAGCGATCCAGCAGCAGACCAAGCGGCAGTTGAAAAGCAGCAAAGGTGATAAAATAAACAGACGTTAAAAGCCCAAGCGAAGAAGGTCCAATACCGATATCGGCAGCCAGATTGGGAGCCAATACCGCATTAACCACCCGAAAAATATAGGAGAGGAAATATCCCGTGGCAAACGGGATAAAAACCCGAAACAGGATAAGATTGCTATTTTTATTCATCAAATCCCCTCCACAGCATGCAACAACATTGGCAGCATCTCCACCGCGTCTCCTTCAAAAAAATAGTCGGTAATCTCGCTGACACCGCTGAAAACATCAGGCCCCAAAGACTGCTCCATATTGAACTCAAAAACCAGGCCTCCATTTTGCTTTACAGCCATGGGCAGCCCGGCAGCCGGATATACCTGTGCCGAAGTGCCGACAACCAGCAAAAGATTGCAATCTGAAATCAAGCGTTCGATCTCGGCAAGCATTCTGACAGGTTCGCCAAACAGCACGACATTGGGCTTCATTGGGGCCGAACATTTAGGGCAAAGGGGAATATCTTGCATCTGGTAATGTTTTTCCGTCACCGTTTCCAGATGTTCACATTGCAGACATTGCAGATGCTGATGATCACCATGAATCTCCAAGACCAGGGAACTGCCAGCCTGCTGATGCAGGTTATCTACATTCTGGGTTACCACTCCTGCCAGC
>JAQYVS010000347.1 GCA_030145365.1 Desulfofustis sp.
ATCGATTCCTGCATATCCCCCTCCGTTGCTGTAGACACCGTTCATCTAAAAGTACAATACCTATCATAATTGTACCCGGAAATAGATTATTGTCAATATTTTAAGTTGTTTATCAGGATTTTGTGTGGGGACTGAAAGATCTGAATTCACGGATAGCTGGTTATTTTGTGCATCTGCAAAATAAGGCTGAATTTCCGCTCAGGATGGTGTACTTCTTCTTATCAATCACAAAAAATGTAGTACTCAGCAAACAACTGGTATGATTGTGTTAGTCATGTAAATAAAGACAACGAGATACCTCGATCGCTATCTAGAGAAAAGAACCGTTACCATGGCAAAGAAAATCGTAATAATAGGGGCCGTTGCCCTTGGACCGAAAGTGGCTTGCCGTCTGCGAAGGCTTGATCCCCAGGCACAGATCACACTCGTTGACCGGGATGACAGGATTTCTTATGGAGGATGCGGAATTCCCTACTATGTGGGGGGGGATATCAACGATCTTGAGGATCTGTACCGGACATCAGCCCATGCCATCAGAGATGAGTCGTTTTTTCTTGATATCAAAGGAGTTGAAGTTCTGACCAAAGTTGAAGCCATCGAGATAGATCGGCACAATAAAAAAGTCAAAATCAAAGATCTTAAAACTAATCAGGAGGATTATCTTCATTATGATAAACTCGTGATGGCAACGGGTGCCGGGGCAATTCGCCCACCGTTTCCGGGAGCTAATCTTCCAGGAGTTTTTACTCTGTCCAACCTTCAGGATGCCGAACAGATAAAATCTTTGATGACCCAGGGCAAAGTCGGCAATGCAGTCGTGGTCGGAGCCGGTGCTATCGGCCTTGAAATCACTGAGGCACTTACCGATTTATGGGGTATAGAAACAACACTGATAGAGATGGAAGATCAGGTTCTATCGACTCTGTTAGGTAAGTGCATCGCCAGAGCCGTCGCCACCGAATTAAAGAGTCGCGGGGTCAACCTTCTGCTTTCCGAGCGGGTAATGGAGATCACCGGTAAAGGCGAGTCTGTAACCCTTGAGGTGCGCACTTCCACCGAGGTTTTGTCGACCGATATCGTAATTCTGGCGGCCGGGGTCAGGCCGAACACCAAACTCGCCGAAAATGCGGGCATTGCCTTTGGTCGCAGCGGCGGAATACTGGTTGATCGCCGTATGCGTACCAACGATCCGGATATTTATGCGGGCGGGGACTGCGTTGAGCTGAGAAACCTGGTCAGCGGTGAAAACACCTTAATGGCTCTCGGGTCTCTGGCCAATCGACAGGGCCGGGTGATCGCCACCAATATCCATGGCGGCAACAGTCATTTTGTTGGTACTGTCGGAACTTTTTGCGTAAAGGTATTTGATTTTGGGGTTTGTAAGGCAGGACTGACTTATCGCCAGGCAAAGGAGACTGGGTATGATCCTGTTTATTCCGTCGTGGCGCAGCCTGATCATGCCCATTTTTACCCGAATTCGGAATTTATCTATGTTTCCTTACTGGCCGATCGTCGAAGCAGAAAAATTCTGGGAATCGAGGCCTGCGGCAAACACGGAGACAGTGTCAAATCGCGGGTTGATACGGTTGCCGTAATGCTTGGCAAAGGTGTGTATGTTGATGAAATATGCAGCCTTGAGACAGGTTATGCTCCGCCGTTTGCCTCGGCAATGGATGTCATTAACAATGCCGGAAACAGCCTTGATAATATTCTCGCTGGTTCGAACAGACCGATTGATGCAGCCGACTTTCTCTTTGAGTTCCCCGCAGGGACGAGACGAGTTATTGATATCAGAGGGGAGCGGGAGGCAGAACCGTTTCTGGAGAAATTTGGATCGAACTGGCTCAATATTCCACAAAATGAATTGCGCGAACGATATACGGAAATCCCAGCCGATGAGCCCTTTTATATCATCTGTGATACCGGCGCCAGATCATATGAGACCCAGGTGTTTTTATCCTCAAAAGGAATAGTTGATACCCTGCATGTGCAAGGCGGATACGCGATGATCAAGGTAACCGATCCCGAATTTTAACATTTGAAATGCTTGTGAAAACCATAGGTCTTATACGAACCCCGTATAAAAATCTGGAAGATATGCCGATTCAACCGAAAGGGGCCGCCGGTGTAACAGGTGTGATTGTTCTTGATGAGCACTACGCATCAGGTCTGGTTGATCTGGAGGGTTTCAGCCACATCTATCTCATCTACCGGTTCCATAAGGCAATTCGCACTGAGATGGAAGTGATACCGTTTATGGATTCCACGAAACGTGGAGTTTTTGCCACACGGTCACCGTTGCGGCCCAACCATATTGGTCTGTCAATCGTTGAACTGGTATCTGTGGATGGTTTGAAAATTACAGTCTGTAATGTGGATATTTTAGATAAAACACCGCTGCTCGATATTAAACCGTATATCAAAGCGTTCGATCATATGGAAAATACCAGATCCGGTTGGCTGAAGGCCACCGGCGAAGAAGTGCGGCAGAAACGTTCAGACAACCGTTTTATTTGAATAAATTCAAGATCAATCAGTGAAAGGATGGAGACAAATGGAAACATATAGAGAAATCGAATCGTTTATTGAGCAATGGCCGGAAGCAGCCAACGGTTGTCGTGAACTATTCCAGGACCTGTATCGGTTCCTCCGGGAGCTTGATGGCACCGAGATGGAGTACCATGCCCGTCCCGGAATTACCTATTCACTTCGAGGAACACACGCAGGTTCATCAGATCGCCCGCTTTTCGTGATGGTGGATGTTATTGAAGATGATCCCCGTTGGCTTTCTGTCTGTTTTTGTGAGGAGATGGTGACGGATCCGGAAGAGCGCGGAGACAGTGTTCCAGGTGGATTGCTGGGAGAAGACGGTATCTGTTTTGATGTGGATGCCTTCGATGAGACACTACTTTCCTATATAAAGCAGCGTATAACCGAGGCTTCTCAGGCCGGAGGAAAGTGAACTCATGAATTCAGGGCAGAAGCCAGGTAAGATTTGGGTCGTTGTTGATAATAAAGCTGCCGACGGTCTCGTCGCTGAACATGGATTTGCGCTGTGGATCGAAACCGCGGATAGGGTAGTGTTATTTGATACCGGTAACAAAGAGGCGCTCGCCCCAAACTGCAGCAAGCTGCAGCTTGATCTTTCCCGGATAACGGAGCTGGTTCTCAGTCATGGTCACTATGACCATACGGGCGGAATCGAAACGGTTCTTCGGGCAACATCCGATATCCAGATCTATTTGCATCAGGCTGCTATGCAGCCAAGATATGTTGGAGCCAATGATGATGCCAAGCCGGTGAGAATGTCGGCTGCTTCGATGCAGTCGCTTTGGCAGTTGCAGGATGATTCAATTCACTGGTTGACCCATCCGTTTAAACTCACCAAGCATATAGGCATTACCGG
>JAQYVS010000421.1 GCA_030145365.1 Desulfofustis sp.
CTGTAATGGTTGCGGGAGCGATCTTGCTTCTCTACTTCAGTCTGGCGGTCGGGGATCTTATACACCACAGCAGAAAGGTTATTATTGACTTGCGAAGAGCTGATGTTGCATCCGCACGCAGTTCAGTGTCTATGATGGTCGGCCGTGATACCGACGGGCTTGATCAATTCTCAATAGCGCGGGCATGTATCGAATCGGTAGCTGAAAATCTGGTGGACGGCATTACTGCTCCGATTTTCTGGTCACTCTTTATCTCTTTGTTTGCTGGGTTTTTCAATGCAGATCCGCTGATCTTCGCCGTATTTGGAGCAGTCGGCTATAAATCCATCAATACCATGGATTCTATGTACGGATATAAAAACGAGCGTTTTCTGAAATTTGGCTGGTGTGCTGCCAGAGTCGACGATGCAGCTAATTTTATACCAGCCAGGTTAAGCGGTTTCTGTGTGGTAGCCGCTGCCTTTATTTTACGATATAACTACCGGGCGGCGTTGCAAGTATTTTTAACCGATCGATTGAAAAACAGCAGTCCAAACAGCGGGCACACAGAAGCGGCTGTTGCCGGTGCCATTGGCGTACAACTGGGCGGGGAAGCGGTGTACTTTGGCAAGGCTCAGATTAAACCGATCATCGGGGTGCACATGAAAATTCCGGAATATGAAGATATCGTAAAAACGAACTATCTTGTTCTGGTCACGACCTTCGTTTTTTTAGGGTTTGGCATATGTGTACACCTACTGCTCACTACTTTTGTTCAATGAATAGAAAACCTGGGTTTATCATAGCCGCGACTAAAAGCGGCGGCGGCAAGACGACCCTTACACTTGGTATTATGGCAGCCCTGGTAAAGCGAGGGCTGAGCGTGCAGCCATTTAAATGCGGACCTGATTTCATAGATCCTACTCTGCACCGAAGTATAACTTCGATCATATCCTACAATCTGGATCCCAAGATGATGGGCCCGGATTGTTGCCGGGAGACCTTTCTGGAAAAATCGCAATCTGGTGATGTATCCGTGATTGAAGGAGTCATGGGGCTCTTTGACGGCGGCGAAGCAAGCACTGCGGCTTTATCAAAAATACTCAATATTCCGGTTGTTTTGATTATTGATGCACAATCAAGTGCAGAAAGTTCAGCGGCAGTCCTTAAAGGTTTTCTGAGCTATGATAAAGACATTGCAATAGCAGGAGTGATCTTCAATAAAATTGGTTCCCAGAGGCATCAGGATCTGATCGAGAAAGCAGTTAAGGATAATTGCCGAGTTCCCATTGTCGGCTTCATGGGACGAGATACTGCGTTTCACATTCCCGAACGTCATTTAGGGCTGCATATGGGATCTGAACGGCCGCTCGATGAAAAATCGATAATCCGGCTCATCGAAGAAGTCGAAAACAAATTGAATCTGGATTTATTACCGGGCATAGCCCAATTTAAAAAAAGTGAGCTTAATACCAGCTTTACTGTACAAGTGAAATCCAAGAAGCATGTGCGTGTCGGTGTGGCCATGGATGAGGCTTTCTGCTTTTACTATCCTCAGAATTTCGAGATCTTAGAATCTCAAGGTATCGAGCTGGTACCATTCAGCCCTATCCACGACAAGAAATTGCCTGAATCTTTGCAGATGCTCTATTTTGGAGGTGGCTACCCTGAAAATTATTGCAGAGAGTTGAGTTTAAATGATGCCATACGTCATGGGGTAAAATCATTTTATGACCAAGGACTGCCAATTTACGGAGAATGCGGCGGATTTATGTATTTGTGCAAATCCATTACCGATATGAAGTCCCGGTCATTTGAAATGGTTTCCATTTTCGATTTTGAAACAACCATGAATAAGCGACTCAGACGCTTGGGGTATCGGCGGGTCACACTTCAAAAAGATTGTCTGCTCGGGAAATGCGGAGATATTCTGCATGGCCATGAATTTCATTATTCCGATATAAATCAAGATGTTTCTCTTGAGAATCGGGGGGGTGATGTGGATCATCTCTATTTACTTGATAATAATTCTTATGAGGGATATAGTGTCGGCTCCGCAGTCGGCAGTTATGTTCATCTCCACTTTGGCAGGACGCCTTGGGCTCCTAAATGGCTGTATAATCAACTGATTTAAATTTTCTTTGATAATGGAAAGCCTCAAGCATATCGCACCGAATAAAATTGAGGGCGAAAGTTTTACGATTATTGACCGGGAGTTTCATGCGCAAACCGGTCTTGACCCAGCTGAAATCGATTTTGACCAATATCAGGTTATCAGAAGGGTAATTCATGCAACAGGTGATTTTGGTTTTGCCAAACAGCTCGTGTTCCATGATGAAGCCATTGGTGCTGCAATTAACGCAATAAAATCGGGAAGAGATATCTACATAGATGTAACCATGGGAGCATCGGGTATCAGCAAATCAATTCTCGGCAGCTTCGGCGGAAAGGTCCGCTGTCACATCAATGACCCGGAAATTGCAGATAAAGCAAAGAAAGAGGGTAAGACCAGGACAGAAACTGCCCTGGGAAAAATTTCTTCCACCGATGTGGGGATCATAGCCGTGGGTAATGCACCGACTGCCTTGATTGCAGCCATGCAGATGATTGAGAATAAGATGCTCAAGCCTGCGCTCATCGTCGGGGTACCGGTCGGCTTTGTCAACGCCGAAGAATCTAAAGACATCCTTCTGTCCAAATCCTATCCCTTTATAACAAATAAAGGCCGTAAAGGAGGAAGTCCGGTGGCGGTGGCAATCATTAATGCGCTTCTGAGAATTACCAAGCAATCCGTTTAAACAAGAGATAGATGACTCCGCCGTTACAAGCGGGTGTCCATTTTATAATAGAAAAATCAAATAGAAGGAATCAAAATGGAAAGAACATTCGCTATTATCAAACCAGATGCCTTTGCAGCTGGAAACGCAGGAAAAATTTTAGCCAGAATATATGCTGAAGGGTTTAAAGTCGTAGGATTGAAAAAGTTATTTCTTGGAAAAAAAGAAGCGAAAGGCTTCTATTATGTCCATCGTGAGCGCCCGTTTTTTGGTGAATTAACCGA
>JAQYVS010000032.1 GCA_030145365.1 Desulfofustis sp.
CTTTGTGGCTGCATTACATATCATTACTGCTCCTGCTTCCTGTCTTTCCACTTTTATTGGCTGCCTATCTGCCTGGCCGCATAAAATCGTTAACCAGGCACCCCATGCTTTTAGCCACTGGCTTTTGGGCTGTTGGTCATCTGCTTGCCAACGGATCATCAGTAAACGTTATTTTGTTCGGCTCCATTCTTGCGTGGACTGTTGTGGATCGAATTTCCGTTGAAAATCGTCAACCTCGCCCCATTCCAGGGGCTCCACCCTCGAGGCTAAATGATATAATTGCACTGGTTGTTGGAATCGGCCTGTATCTCATCTTTTTATTCTGGATTCACGATCTCCTCATAGGTGTTTCACCTTTTTGAGACAGATCCGGAGGGTGATCCTTAAGGCATACCAGAAGAAGCAATAAGCCAAAGCGGATGAGCTCACGAGTATTGTCAGGAATGTATGAAGAGGAAATCTTCGAGCACATGTGAACAGAGGATCTTATGCAGACGATGAGTGAGAGCAGCATTACCATTAGAGTACATCAATTGGACAATGTGGCCATTGTAGCCAATGATGAAGGTCTGACATCTCATTTGAATATATCACCAAGAGGAATTGACCTATGACTCGAAAGCGTGCTGAAGATCTTCGCAGTCACCGCTGGTTTGGAGTTTCGGACTTGCGATCGTTCGGCCATCGCTCCCGGATGCTCCAGATGGGCTACGCCCGAGAAGAATTTATCGGTAAACCAGTAATCGCGGTGATCAACACCTGGAGCGAGATTAACTGCTGCCATACCCATTTCCGTGATCGGGCAGCGGAGATCAAACGAGGCGTCTGGCAGGCTGGAGGTATCCCGCTGGAAATGCCAGCTATGACCTTGGCCGAGGCTTTCGAACGACCGACGCCAATGCTGCATCGGAACCTTCTGGCAATGGAAGTTGAGCAGGTTCTGCGCCATCATCCCTTCGATGGTGCGGTGATAATGGGTGGCTGCGATAAAACCACCCCCGGCTTGATTATGGGTGCGGCGAGTATGAATATTCCCACTATATTTGTTCCCGCGGGACCAATGCTTAACGGTAACTGGCGCGGCACCACCCTTGGTAGTGGATCCGATGCGTGGAAATACTGGGAAGAATTACGGGCGGGTGCGATCACCGAATGTCAATGGCGTGAAATAGAAGAGGGCATTGCCCGTTCCCCAGGCCTCTGCATGACCATGGGCACCGGAATGACGATGACTTCTCTGACCGAGGCTCTGGGGTTGACCCTGCCGGGTGCATCCACCATACCAGCTGTAGACTCAAATCATAATCGGATGGCCAGTAGCTCCGGTCGCCGAATTGTTGCTATGGTATGGGAGGATCTCAAGATCAATGATATCTGCACTGATCAAGCCTACGAGAATGCCTGCACAGCACTCATGGCCTTTGGCGGCTCGACAAACGCTTTCGTACACTTGATTGCCATGGCTCGGCGCTCCGGGATCCCGATGAAACAGGACATCTACGATACCGTTTCCCAGAGAGTCCCCGTGATCCTGAATCTTCGGCCATCCGGAAAATATCTGGCAGAAGACTGGTATTACGCGGGCGGCTGCAGGGCTGCTCTACAGGTCATCGGCGAGAACTTGCATCTTGACTGCATGACTGTTAATGGCAGGACTCTGGGAGAAAACATCAAAGAGGCAGAGGTTGTTAACGATGATGTCATTCGGCCGCTGAGCAATCCGATTTACCCCGAGGGAGGCACGACGGTCCTTTACGGCAACTTGGCTCCGGACGGGGCCGTGATGAAGGCATCTGCCTGTGATCCGCGATTCCTCAAGCATGAAGGTCCCGCACTGGTGTTTGACAGCTATGATGAAATGTCGTCTCAGATCGACAGGGAAGACCTTGAGGTGAGCCCTGATCACGTTCTGGTACTACGCAACGCTGGGCCCAAAGGAGGCCCGGGTATGCCGGAATGGGGCATGCTGCCAATCCCGAAGAAACTGTTAAAGTTAGGCGTTCGTGATATGCTCAGGTTAACCGATGCACGCATGAGTGGAACGAGTTATGGGGCCTGCGTTTTGCATGTTGCTCCTGAAAGCTACGTTGGTGGCCCACTTGCCCTGATTCAAAACGGCGATATTATTTTGGTGGATGTCGCCAGTCGTCTGATCGAAGTGAAAATTTCGGATGAGGAGATGGCCTCGCGCCAGGCTGCATGGACGCCGCCTCCAGCCAAATATCCACGCAGTTACACCAAAATGTATATCGAACATGTAACCCAGGCCAACGACGGCTGCGATTTCGATTTTCTTGAATATAGCGAAGATGAAGTGCCTGAAACGGAGATTCATTGAGATAAGAGCGCCATCGATACGCACTGGATTTGGCAGGATGGTCAGCACCTGACCAGAAATCCACACAAAATTTCGAACGGTCAATTGACAATACCTGATCTTACTGGTCTTGGGGTCGAGATCGATATGGATGGACTGGAACGGGCAAACAACCTCTATAATTCTATGGGGCTTGGAGCCAGGGATGATGCAGCTGCCATGCAGTACCTTATCCCAGGATGGCAGTTCAATAATAAACAACCATGTATGGTTCGCTAACACGAAGAGGATACTGATGACTATTCCAAACACGGAAGCTGCGTTTGACAACAAATTTAAACAAAGCCTTCAGGCTCGGGAGATTCAGACGGGTCTGTGGAGCAGCCTGGCCAGCAATATTGTAGCGGAGATAGTGTCATTTGCCGGTTTTGACTGGATTCTGTTCGATACTGAGCATGCGCCAAACGATATAACCACCTTGATTCCCCAATTGCAGGCAATGACTGGAAGCGACACGACACCGATGGTTCGACCTATGTGGAATGATCAAGTTTTGATTAAAAGGCTGCTGGATATCGGGTTTCACAATTTTATCGTTCCTTTTGTTCAAACCAGGGAGGAAGCTGAATACGCCGTCAGTGCAGTCCGGTATCCGCCACACGGGCGGCGAGGTGTCTCAGTTGGTGCAAGGGGGAGTTGTTACGGATATACCAAGGATTACTGGCAGAAAATTGATGCGAATATCGGCCTTGTGGTACAGGTTGAAACACTGGAGGCAGTAAGCAACATAGCATCCATATATGACGTGGATGGCATTGATGGCATTTTTGTCGGCCCAAGCGATCTGGCTGCGAGTATGGGACATCTCGCAAATACTGCACATCCTGAAGTGCAGGAGAAAATGTCCGAGATCGCAAAATTTTGTGATAAATTAGGTGCTCCGCTCGGAACCCTTGCTACCGGGGAAGCAGATGCAAGAAGATATATGGATATGGGATACCAGTTCGTCGGGCTCGGTTCGGACAGCGGTCTCATAAAAAAAGCATCAAGAGAACTTGCTCAGCAGTTTAAAAACTGAGGTGATATTCTGAGGTTATTGGCTTAATGAGAGTGACGATCACTGTCACAAGAGATTAAATAGTAATGTAAAAACGGTGAAACGGAACAATTCATTGAATTAACAATACAACAAGCAAGAGAGTTTAAGTCAGTAAGCAACGTTACCTACATACTTTTTAAAAGGGGGAAGACCATGCATCGAGTTATGATTCATCCGGCATCTTACGAAAAGTGTCAGGAAGCAATTGATCGAGCATTTGATATGTTTCCCCAGAAAATTAAAGGGAAAAAGGTTGTAATCAAACCCAACGTTCTGCGTATCTCCAGAGCAGACGAGCACATTGTCACTCATCCTGCAATACTTCGGGCCGTGGTCGATAAAGTTGAGGCACTGTCTCCAGCTGAACTTATAGTCGGCGATAATCCCGGTCTGCACGCTTACGGTGACAACAAACTCAGTTTCGAGAGAACTGGTTTGATGGAAGCGTCCAAAGGCTATTACAAAAATCTTGGCGACAGTTCTACACAACTTGAATTTAATACTGATTTTCTGCCCCACGTTGGGGTGTCAACGGATATCATGGAGGCAGATATACTGATCAGCCTGCCAAAATTCAAGACCCATGGTCTCACGGTAATGACTGGTGCGATCAAGAACAGCTATGGGATTTTGCCGGGTGCGCAGAAGGCGAGGCTGCACCAGATTGCAGGTTCTCCTGAACGGTTTCACGAGATGATTGTAGATGTGTTTCGATTAAGAATTCCTGACCTGTTCATTATGGATGCAGTGATCGGCATGGAGGGAAACGGCCCCGCATCACCTGATCTCAGAGAGATTGGTGTCGTGCTGGCAGCTGATAACGGGGTGGCAATGGATGGGGTGGTCGCCCGAATGATGGGGCTTGATCCCGCAGGCTTGCGCTTTCTTCAGAAGGCCAGGGATGTTGGGCTTGGTGATTTTGATTCAGATAAGCTTGAGCTTGACGGAGATATGCAGATACTGCCTGATTTTAATTTGCCGCCATTGAGTGGGGAAGCAAATGCTGGCAATCCGGCTATTCGTGACATGATGCACGCTACCATGCGACTGCTTCCCAAGGCCGATTCGGAACTGTGCTCTGCTTGTGAGGCTTGTATAGATCAGTGTCCGGTATCTGCACTTTATATGGCTAAGGATATTCCCGAAGTTGACGAGGATACGTGCATCACCTGTTTCTGTTGTCAGGAGATTTGTCCAGAGAAAGCTATGACACTGCAGTGAGTGTTAGCGTTCTCTTA
>JAQYVS010000282.1 GCA_030145365.1 Desulfofustis sp.
GGTCAGGTTCTGATCAACGGAAAACCTGCGGCTGACACAGATGTGGAAGTCGAATATTATAATGATAACGCCCGGTATCAAGCTCCAACCAGCTATCACACAACCCAGGTTGTAAAAACTGATGCTCAAGGTTTCTTCTCATTCACGTGCCCGCTTGCAGGCTGGTGGGGATTCTCCTCGCTGACCACAGCCGACTATACCTTAAAAAATCAGGAAGGTACCGATAAAGAAGTAGAGCTTGGCGGTGTCCTCTGGATTTATATGGATGAGTATCAACTCAAATGAACTTTGAGCAATTCATTCAGGGGAAGTCGTTTCTTCACCAATTAGATACCAGAGTAAAGCTCATCAGTAGCCTGATCCTGGTGCTGATTATCGCCTTGAGCGAGGTATTTCCAACCGCATTCTCCGGCCTGGTCCTGGGTATGCTCCTTGTTCTTTTTGCTCGGTTGGAGATACCTTCCGTACTGCGGCGCCTTCTTCTGGTTAACGGCTTTGTCGCCTTTCTCTGGCTCACCCTGCCCCTGAGCTACCCTGGAGACACGGCGTTCACCGTCGGTCCATTCACAATCAGTTACCAGGGAATTTTGCTGGCCTCTTTGATTACCATCAAGACCAATGCGATTATTTTGATTCTCATCTCATTAATTGCCACTTCTTCGGTTACTGACTTGGGACACAGTCTTGGTAAATTGAAGATGCCGGTTAAATTCTGTCTTCTGCTGCTCTTTTCCTATCGCTATATTTTTGTGATCAACCAGGAGTTTCAGCGTCTGGTAAGAGCCGCCAGGCTGCGTTGTTTCAGTCCCGCCACCACCATGCACACCTACCGGACCTTCAGTTATCTGTTTGGCATGACCTTGGTTAAGAGCCATCATAGGGCAGAACGGGTACAACAAGCCATGTTTCTTCGCGGCTTCCAAGGGAGGTTTTACAGCCTTCACACCTCGGCTATCGGGCTGAATGAAATAGTTTTTTCAATTCTGGTTGTGCTGGCAGCAGCCGGTTTATTGTACTTTGAATTGTTATATTAATGGATCGTCCATGATTGCACCGCCGCTCATTGAACTTCAGGATATTTCGTTTCGCTTTCCCGCTAAAGACACTGCAATACTTGATGGAATCAACCTCAAGCTGCAGTACCAACAGCGACTCGGCCTCATTGGTCCCAATGGCTGCGGTAAAACGACCCTGTTTCATTGTATGATGGGGCTACTCAAGCCGGAATCGGGTACGATTCTCTTTAAAGGTGAAGAAATATCGGAGAAAAAGGGGTTTACAAAACTACGCAGAGAGATTGGTCTGCTCTTTCAGGATGCTGACGACCAGCTATTTTCACCAACCGTAATCGATGACGTGGCATTTGGACCGCTTAACCTCGGGGCAACCCCGGAAACCGCCCGTGAAGCCGCCGCACAAACCCTCGCAGACCTGGGACTCAGCCATCTTGAGTCCAGGATAACCCATCATTTGTCGGGTGGTGAAAAAAAACTGGTTTCTCTGGCGACAATCCTATCCATGCAGCCTCGAGCCCTGTTTCTCGATGAACCGACCAACAATCTCGATCTGGAGACCAGATCACGATTAATTGAAATTATCACCGGTCTCGGTCTGGCCTATATTATTATTTCACACGATTATGATTTTCTTGCAGACACCTGCATAGATCTGGCGAGCATGGAGAAGGGTAGGATTCTCCCTGCTGAGAAGTCGGCTCTGCATACCCACCACCACGTGCACCCCCATGGAGATCACCCCCATAAGCACGGTGCCCACTGAGTTGGTTGTTATAAGTTGAGGTTAGCTCTTAACTGATGAAAATTCTGAACTTTCTGTTAATCGAAAATTACATCACCAGATATTTCCACTGAATCAGTTCAAGGAAGAAGAATGGAACTGCCGGTGGTCTTTGGATGATACGCATCGATAAAGATGAGTCCCACTGCCTGATGTACAATTCGCACCTCACCCCATTTCGGCTGAGCGGGATCATGCACCTGCATCGGAGGACGTCTGGGTCCCCCCGTTTCATACATTATCATCGCGTGAGTCGCCTGTTTCATCGCCTCTCCTTTTGCAGTTCAATACTTGGTCAAATATAGCAGTCACAAGATGTTCTTTTCCCCTCCATTTCTCATCTACCGATCATCATGTCTTGCACATCGGCGCCAATTTAAGTAGCTTCTCAAAAAACAACAACCAAGCATCGATCCAATAGAAACGAGGCAGAAAATGAAAGAGAGAAAATATCTCGACAATATTGACGAACTGATGGCATCGCTTACCAAAGGAGCACTGCTGACCGTTGAGGCTGACGGTAAAATCAACACCATGACCATTGGCTGGGCCACAATCGGCTTTGTCTGGAAAAAAGAAGTGTTTATGGTTGCAGTCAGAGACTCAAGATACACCTTTGAACTTATCGAAAAGAGCGAAGACTTTACCGTTACCATTCCAACAGATACAACCCACAAAGATGCGGTGATATTCTGCGGAACAAAATCCGGCCGGGATTACGATAAGTTTCAGGAATGCAAGTTACAAACAATGACCTCGAAAACAGTGAATTCTCCAGTTATTGACATTCCTGGTGTCCATTACGAATGTAAAATCATCTACAAGTCACCAATGGACAGCTCACTCATCGACGAAAAACTAGATAAACTCTATCCAGCCAAAGATTACCACACCCTCTATTTCGGCGAAATTCTTGCCTGCTATCAGACAACCTGAACAATAGCATTTGGAATCCAAACTGCATAGACTTTGACATCTGATATTCTTCAACTCTATGGTTATCATAATGAAATTGTTTCTCACATGCCTTTTGGTATTGTTTCTTATCGTTCCCTGCGCTGGGGCAGAGAGCTTGAAAATAGGCCTGTTGCTGATTGAAGACTCGGTTCCCTTCTATATTGCTAAAAAGGAAGGCTTTTTTAAGCAAAATGAACTTGATGTAGAACTGATTCCTTTTCTCAGCGCCCTTGAAAGAGACAGCGCCCTGATTGCCGGTGCCATAGATGGTGCTATTTCAGATCCGGTTGGCGCCATCCTGCTGGACAAAGGCAGAGGACTACTGAAAATAACTTCCATTGGGCTTGGTGAAAAACCTGGCGAAGGAGTATTTGCCATATTATCAGCTCCCGGGTCGGAAATTGACCGGATCGACGGGTTGAAAAATGTCGAAATAGCGGTTTCAAACGGCACAATTATTGAGTACGTAACCGACCGAATGCTTCAACAGCAAGGATTTAAGGAGAGTGAAATAAAAAAGATAGAAGTCAAGAAGATGCCCATTCGCATGCAGATGCTGCTGTCAAACTCCGTCAAGGCGGCAACATTGCCCGAACCACTGGCTTCGATCGCAGTCGGCAAAGGCGCCAAAACTCTTCTCAGCGACGCAGACGCAAATCAGAGCCTTTCCCAAACCGTTATAATCTTCAGAACAGAAATACTGAGTAAAAGAAAAACCGAACTCAATGCACTGTTTAAGGCCTACGGACTTGCGGTCACTGCAATCAACTCAGATCCGGAGAAATATCGCAGCCTGGTCGTAGAAAAAGGGAGAATTCCACCGTTTATGGCAAACGATTATCCAATTGCCACCTATCCCATGCCCGCGCCCTTCAGTAAATCACTCTATGATCCGGTCGCCGACTGGCTGGCCGGTAATCAGCTGGTCGACAGGATTGAATACCAAACCATGGTATCCACCGATTTCATGACCAGCGAAAAATAGCCGATGATCAAGGTCAGTTCAGTCTGTCTGAGTTTCAGGCATGAGACCGGAATCCAGCCAGTACTTGAGGATATTTCGCTAAGAATTGATCCACCTGATAGTTGCGCTATTATTGGACCTTCGGGTTGCGGGAAGACTTCGCTGCTCTTTTTAATGTCGGGATTGTTAAAGCCGGATTCGGGAACCATAGAAATACCCGGAAACCCCAGTTGCGGTACGATTCTCCAGAACTACGGGCTGTTTCCCTGGAAAAGTGTATCTGAAAACATAGGCCTCGGCCTTGTCCTTAAAAAAATTGACAAGGGGGAAATCAGCCGGAGGGTCAAGCAGCTTCTTGAGGAGATGGATCTAAGCGGCTTCGGTGATCACTTCCCGGGACAGCTCTCCGGAGGAATGCAACAACGGGTGGCGCTGGCCAGAACCCTGGCTATTGATCCAGAAATTCTGTATATGGACGAGCCGCTATCCTCACTTGATGCCCTGACCAGAGAGCGCTTGCAGAACCTGATCCTCGATATTGGCAAAACCAGACGAATTACCACAGTACTGGTTACCCACTCAATCGAGGAAGCGGTGTTTCTTGGTCGTAAGATCATCATCTTGAGTAGACGACCGGGCCGCATTCTGCAGATCGTTGACAACCCTGGTGCAACCAGCATTGAATACCGGCAAAGTGATCATTTTTTTAAGCAGTGCATACACTTGCGGGAATTATTAAAAGGAGAGGTTAATGGGACGGAAACGTGATATTTTCGTTGCCGCCCTGGTGCTTCTCATCCTGTGGGAAGGTGCGGCACTACTTCTTAACTCCATGGCCCTGCCGGAGCCGTGGGTTGTTCTACAGGACCTGATTGCTAAATTCGCAAACGGCAGCCTGCTTGATGATATGGTGGTCAGCACTTTTCGTGCTCTTGCAGGCATTTTTCTGGCCCTCATCACCGCCGTGCCATTGGGACTTGTCATCGGCTCGGAAAAGGCCGTACGGAAACGGATCTCGCCATTTATTTATCTGCTCTACCCCATTCCCCACGTAGTTTTGCTGCCGCTGATTATAATTCTTTTCGGAATCGGGAACTTCTCCAAAATTTTTCTGATCGCGCTTATCGTCTTTTTCCAGATTCTGGTAACCACAAGAGACGGAGCAAAAAATATTCACCAAAACTATTTCTATTCAATGCAGACCCTGGGTGCCACCAGATTGCAAATCTATCGTCATGTCATTCTTCCCGCCACACTGCCGAAAATCATGACGGCCATGCGAATTTCCGTGGGGACCTCAGTTGCCATTTTGTTTTTCGTCGAGTCCTTTGCCACAACGACCGGGCTTGGTTACATAATCATGGATTCATGGGGTCGGGCCGATTACGTATCACTCTACACCGGTATTTCCAGTATGGCACTGCTCGGTTTTATCCTGTACCTGCTGCTTGATCGTCTGGAGCAGCACATTTGCCGCTGGGTTGTCAGTCACTGAGGCAAAAAATCAAGTATTTTAACCATATTGTAAGACATAGCTTGAATTATCACTTGAAGCTGAGCTATAAGGTAGGTACGAAGAAATAACGACCCCTGGTATCCGGTTGTTCCAATGGATGCTTTCGCAGTGAACTCATTTATAAAGGCAGAACGGTATGGATAACATAGTTTGGTTGGTAATTGTAGGGGCAGTCGTGGTGGCAGGGTTTTCTGTCATTTTGCTGCAGAAAAAAGCAGGTGAGGCAAAAAAATACCTCGATGAACTGCAAATAATCCGTAATGAGCTGAATGAAAAAAATGACGCTTCTTCAAAGACTCAGATTCAATCAGATTCTAAATTCCAGGAAGCCACCAGCAAGGCTCGAAAACTGGAGGAGGAACTTGAGAAACTGAAAACTGAGTTAGCTGAACAGACCAATGAGGCAGAGAGACTCTCTACAGAACTGGCGGCATCCAGAGACAGCCAGAGTACGATTGAAGATCTGACCCAGAGATTGCAGACTGCAGAACATGAAAGGGACCAAAAAATCTCAGCCATCACTGAAATGGAAAAAAATCTGCAGGAGAAGAGCTCAGAAAAAGGCAATGATGCTGAAAAACTTACCGAAGAACTTGCATTAGTAAGAAAAGAACTGGACGAGAAGTTACAAGAGCTCGAGAAAATGGGAAAAAGCTTTGAAGAACAAATGGATGAGGTCGTCCAATCCTCTCTTCAAAAAATTACCCATGCTGAAGAAGCTAAAGAGGAAGCAATCCAAGCAGCCCAGGATAACTTTGAAGCTGCAGCTGAAGCCAATGTCCAGTTAAGGGAAAAAGACGCATTGATCAAAAAACTCCAGGGAGAATAAACCGGCGGCGAGCTGCATCCTGGAAGGGGTTGCACAACATCCCACAATAATCAATCCAACGATCCGGAATATCGGCAATTTTACCAATGAAACACATAAATCTGCGCCTGATGGAGAAGAATCAAACCGGAACTATCGTTTCGGTCAAGGCCACAGGTGTTCTCGGACGACGTATACGGGAAATGGGGCTGGTGCCTGGCACCAATATCACGATTAAAGGACGTGCCCCGCTCAACGATCCCGTGGCTCTCAGGGTGATGGGCGGTACTCTTACCCTACGCAACAACGAAGCCGACTTTATCGTTGTCAATGTTGAATAAAGCACCTCTTTTAGAGTCCCTTCTGATTTATCAGTTCTCCCCTTCTTAACTTCTGTAACACTCATAATTATATTGACATTAGCAATTGTTTGGTGTACCTAAAAGATGCTTTTTTCAAGGGATATTATGGTAAAAAAATTATTCTCACATGGCTGTGGCAAAGGTATGAAGCAGAAGCACGGTAAACGCTGCTTCGACAGCGAAAGCCATGCCACACCGCTGAGTAAAAAACATACCTGCGGACCGGCAAAGGTCTGTGGGGTAAATGGCGATCGGAAACACTGTGCCCGGTTGGCGGCTCTGGGTGTATATCCCGGCAACGAGATCGAATTGATCAGCCCGTCTAACGGCAGAGAGTGCATTATCAAAGTTCACGGTGGCACCATTTCAATCGATCGAGACACAACGGAAAACATCATAATCTCGGAATAATCAGGTAGCGATCTTTGCCGGCGTAAGCCGGTTTTTTCAGGACTACAAACTTAGGCGCAACTAATTTTATATGATTCAGACAATCATCATATGGGTAGTCGTAGCGCTCTGCGCTTTTTTTATTGGCCGCCGATACTTCCGGCAATGGCGCTCGGCTCTGAAAGGAAATGCTGCAGCGGGTTGTGTCGAATCGAGTTGCAGCTGCTGTTCATCTTCATCAAACTGCTCAACAATTAAAAATATCAAATCGTTTGATAAGGATTAGACCGATGGCAGCCACCTTATTTTCAGTGAACTCAGGGCAAAGCCACAGAGAAATCCGGCACATGGGACGGATCCCAGGTACTGGGATGAGCGCAGCCAGAATGGCTCCTCTCAAGGATTCTGTTTCCCAGCGAATCGCTCGTAAGCCCCTCGCTCTTGGCGACAGCGAAGCTGACTTCAGTATCATCGTTTTAGACTGATCGTATTCATAACCTCTTTGTACAGACGAACACACTGTGAACGCGACCGTATCAAGTACTGCGATTTGTATGGCTCTGGCGGGGAATCCCAATGCCGGAAAGACC
>JAQYVS010000423.1 GCA_030145365.1 Desulfofustis sp.
ATACTGATATCACGAATACTTCCCCTTATCTCTTCATCGCCTGAGCTCAGACGGCAGACTGCTCTTGAGACAACATCCATGCGAAACGCCGATCGACGTTCTGGTCCTGACTTCATATCAGACTTCCTTTGGTCATAGTAAATAATTTCCAGATTTATCTTACCCCTATCCCTGACAAGAGATTAACGTGATAAAGATGCAACTTCAATAAGTATTCCCTAAACAATACGGGATTTTTCTACTTTATTTCAATCATCTGCCTTAAAAAATGCCTCAAGGTATATCATTTCTCCTTCGTGCTTGATTTTAACCTCATAATCAAGGGAATGAAAAAGTTTGATCATTCGTTCATTATCTTTTGAGGTATAGGCCGAAAATCCGATGATCCCACTTTCCCTGGCCTCCTCTGCAAGTTTCTTAATGACGATTGAAGACAGCCCCCTCCCCTGCCAGTCCTTCTGAACCGAGAAGGCGATCTCTGCCAGATTAGTCTCCGGATTTAGATAATATTCGCCAACAGCCAGCACCCGCTCAAATCCAGGCTCACCTTCGACGGCCACAATGGTGAGATCTCTACTGTAGTCAATGATAAAAGTTCGTTCGATCTGCTTGGAGACAAAACTTGTCTTTTCGTGAAAAAACCTTGATACCACATCGATTTTATCCAGCCCGTAGTAGTGCTCCTGAAGCGGCCGCTCATCAGTGAGTTTGACCGGCCTGAAGGTAATCTTACATCGATTGATGATCCGGGTCTCTTCGATATGCAGCGGATAGATGGCGTGCATCTCTTCGCGTAATGAGCGCTCGGGTCCGAGCAGACCCATCTCTTTGGCTTCATCGAAGAGCATATCGCGAAACTCTGGATGGGCGATTGAAATCAAGGCAATTGCCCGTTCCTGGATGGATTTGCCGAATAGATTGACCGATCCGTACTCGGTAACCACGTATTGTACCTCCCCACGCGGCACGACCACTGCACTGTTGCGAAGCATCGGGACAATCCTGCTCTCCCTGTCATTGCTTCTTGTGGAAGTAAGCATCAGGATCGATTTCCCTCCCTGGGACATGGCTGCCCCGCGGAAGAAGTCGACAATTCCGGTAACACCGGAGAAATTGTTGAAGGCCAGGGCATCGGCAGCAACCTGGCCGGTAAGATCGATCTCCTTGCCGATATTCATGGCAACCATTTTGCGATTCTGGGAGATGATCCGTGGATCGTTGACATATTTTGATGGATGAAACTCCACCACCGAGTTGTTATCGAGCAGGTCGTAGAGATCTTGGGTTCCAATGGCATTACTGCAGATAATCTTGCCGTTGTTAAAACCTTTCTTCCTGTTGGTTACCACCCCCATGGCCATCAACTTCATTATAGTGTTTGTAACGTATTGGGTATGAATACCAAGATCATTTTTTTCCATCAGGGCGGCAATGTTGGCATCGGATGTGGCTCCGAGTGACATCTGCATTGTCGAGCCGTCATCCACCAGGCGGGAAACGTATTTGGCAATCGTGCCCGCCGTTGAAACTTCAGGGTATTGACCGATTTCCCTCAACTCCTCATCGTGCTCAACGAAAAAGTCAATGTCGTTTACGTGGATATTACTTCTTCCCTGGACCCTGGGCATCTTTCGGTTGACCTGGGCGATAACGATATCGGCAGCGGCGGCGGCCGAAGCGGTTACATCAATTGATATTCCAAGGCTCATCCAGCCAAAATCATCCGGCGGTGTGACCTGGATCAAAGCGACCTGAATCGGCAATAATCTAGATTTAATCAGTTTATGAATTTCAGAGAGATTTATCGGTGTTATAAACCTTAAATCGCCTTTAAAACTCTCAGAATTGGCCGAGCCAAGATAAAATGATCGGATATTGAGGTTCTGGGATTTCGACTTGTCGGCAATTCTGGATAAGGACGTTGATTCAGCGCTGAACAATCTGACAATTTCCAGATCGGTAAAGGTCAAACTGGCATCTGCCAGTCCTTTGACCAGGTGCTGGGGCTCACCGCATGATGAACCGATAAACACCCGCTGGCCTGACTGAATCTGAGCAATCCCCTTTTTTACGGACAACCTGTTCTGCTGGTAATGATCGGCCCAATATCCCGATTTATTGCCCATATTCCCTCCTGTTGATCATGGTGATGCCTAAGAAAAACATAAATTCATGGTATTGGTAAACATAGGTTTTGGCAAGCAAATGAGCCAATTGTTTGGATTAATAGCCTCATTTAAAAATATATTGCTCTGTTGTTCTGCAAAAGATAGGTTAGTTGTATACAAACTATGTCAGAGGGAAAAATAGATTTTGTTGAGGCAAAATTAAAAACGGGAAGGATAATGAAAAAGACCGGTTTTGTTTTTGATGAAAAGTACCTCATGCACAGAACATTCGAGGGGCATCCCGAATGTTCCGAACGACTTGGGGCAATTATCCACGGACTCACCAAAGCGGAATTGTTAGACAAACTCGTGCCGATCGAAGCCGAGCCCGCCAACCAGCGCTGGATAGAAACGGTTCATAATATACATTATATTACGAAATTCGAGGAGGCCTGCATGTGGGGACTCCCCGAGTTCGAGCATCAGGACAATTCCATCTGTCGAGATACCTATGATGTTGCCCGTCTGGCAGTAGGCGGCGTTTTAAAAGCAATAGACTCGGTAATGAACAACGAGGTGACAAACGCCTTCTGTGCAGTCCGTCCCCCGGGACACCATGCGGAAACAAACCAGGCCATGGGATTCTGCTATTTCAACAATGTTGCCATAGGAGCCAGGTATTTACAGAAACAATGGGGAATCGAAAGGGTCGGCATTATTGATTTCGACGTCCATCACGGTAACGGAACACAGCATATCTTCGACACTGACGACACGGTATTTTATTATTCGATCCATGAACACCCCTCCTTTGCCTATCCTGGAACCGGGCGTGAATTTGAAACCGGTTTTTCGACCGGTGAAGGATTCACCTTAAATTCACCCATTCTGCCCGGCAGGGGCGACGAGGAGTATAAGAGTAAGCTTCTTAACGATATGGTTCCCGCCTTTGAAAAATTTCAACCGGAGGTGCTCCTGCTTTCAGCCGGTTTCGATGCCCATGAAAGCGATCTGATGTCCGGCACAAATTTGACAACTGAAGGTTACGATTTCGTCAACGAAACAGTCCTCGGTCTGGCTAACGGCTGCTCCGGTGGCCGGGTAATTTCAGTACTTGAAGGCGGCTATCATCTTGAGGTGTTGTCGACTCTGGTGGCTAATCACGTCAAGAAATTAATGGAAATGTAGATAATTTATTTTCAATAACGGAAAACTATTTCGATATTTTTTACGATAAACGGAGGCTGCAATGTTTGTTACAGAAACAATGAATACAGATTTGATTGCGATCAAACCTGAAACGAAATTGGCTGAGGCCAGGGCACTGATGCTCAAAGGAAAATTCCGTCATCTGCCCGTAGTCGACGGTGATGGGAAACTTGTAGGAATCGTTACCGACCGCGATATGCGGGATGCTAATCCTTCTTCGCTGCTGAGTGAAGAGGCCTATCAAAAGACCCTCGATCAAGTCATGCAGCATCGCATCGAAGAGATCATGACCAAAAACCCGCTGACCATTGCCCCTTACTATACTCTGCAGGATGCCTTACTGGTTATCGGCCAGAGAAAAGTCGGGGCATTACCGGTGGTAGATGAGGACGGTAACCTCAAAGGGATTATGTCCACCCGTGATCTGCTCCGGGCTTTTGTTAATGTCATGGGAATCGATGAGCCGGGAACCCTGCTCTGCATCCTGGTCACGGAAAAAGCCGGACAATTGAAAAAAATTGTTGACATTGCCACGGAAGAAAATGTCCCTATGGGCAGTGTTCTCGTTGCCCGCTATTGGGACAAAGAAAAGCGCGCGATCTTTCCCTATCTGCTGACCAACAACGTTGTTTCCATCAAAAAGAAACTGCTGGAGCAGGGATTCGAACTGCTTGATCCAATGAAGTGGTATCTTGAACAACTTCCGAAAAAAAAGGGGTAGTCAGCAGACAAAATACCCGATTATCGGCATGAAGATTATCAATTTCGGCTCACTCAATATTGATCACGTATACAAGGTGGAACAATTTGTCCGCCCGGGGGAGACGATACCCAGTATTACTTACCAGCAGCACTGTGGAGGAAAAGGACTTAACCAGTCCATTGCTCTGGCTCGAGCAGGAGCCAACGTATATCACTACGGTAAAATAGGAACAGAAGGAATTCACCTGCCGGAAAAGCTTCAGCAATCAGGTGTGAACATACAATTCGTGTCCACCGTCGCGGGACAAACAGGCCATGCAATTATTCAGGTTTCAGACACCGGCGAGAATACAATTATCATTGAAGGTGGTGCCAACCAGAGCATGGATTCATCAGATATCAGCGCCATATTTGCACATCTTTCTGAAGGAGACTGGCTTCTGCTGCAAAACGAAATAAACGGTATCGGGGCGATTCTTAAAGCGGCAGTAGATCACCCCTGCAAGGTGGTCTTTAATCCGGCGCCGCTAACTGAAGATATCGCCTCATTAGCACTTGATCGTGTCGATATCATGATCGTCAATGAGACCGAGGGTAGTGGTTTAACGGGCAGAACAGAAGCTGATCACATCATAGCTGAACTCGTTGAATCGTATCCACATATACAGATCGTCTTGACCCTGGGGGCACAAGGAGCCGTTTATGCTGACCGAACAAAACGGTTGAAACAAGCAGGGTTTGCCGTAGAGCCAGTGGATACAACTGCTGCAGGAGATACCTTTGTTGGTTATTTTATTGCTGCA
>JAQYVS010000447.1 GCA_030145365.1 Desulfofustis sp.
GCCGGCCTCAGGCAGATGGTTCCGTTGAACTACGCTTTTAAGCATATGGAAGGAAACTCACCGGCCCATATTATGGCCAGTTTAATGGGTTCATCATTGACTCTGGCTCTGCAGAATTCCACGTTTCTACTCGGAACCTGGCAAAAGATCTATTTCTGCGAATTTGACGGGCCTCGAACCCGAAAAGTCCATTACCATATTATAGGAGGCCGGTGAGCATGAATCAGCAGCCCCTTGATCCATCCACCATCTGCTTCGGCCTGAGCCCGGAACTTGATCAACGCTCCTGCGCGACCTATCTGCAACTGACGGGACGCACTGAATTTGCCAGAATATTTGCAAGCCGCTTATCGCCTGAAGAGATTGACAGCCTCGTGGATCTCATCGCCGCTTTAATGCGCAAACATCTGTCAAAACAAGAGTATCACCAGCTCTTTCTTCGTGAAGATCATTAAACAGGACTCTTATGAAAACAAAACCATTGCAAGACCTGCAGAGCTTTCTTGACCTTCTTGCCGAAGAGAGCGATCTGCTGGTTATCGAAGAAGAGGTTGACCCCTATCTTGAAATCGCAGAAATCCATCGACGGGTGATTACAAATCAGGGGCCTGCCCTTTTGTTCACCAAGGTGAAAGATTCCAACTTTCCGGTAGTAACCAACCTGTTCGGTACAGCCAAGCGCCTCGATCTTGCCTTTGGCAAAAAGCCCCAAGATTTTGTTCAAGATATCGTAAACCTGGCGGAAACAATCATGCCGCCAACACCGACCAAGTTATGGCAGAACCGAAACCTGTTTCTCGATGCTGCCAAAATTGGGTTAAAAACCATCAAACAAGCGCCCATCCTCGAAAATTGCCAAACCCCTGCAAATTTAAACAGCCTGCCGATGCTCACTTCATGGCACAGCGACGGAGGCCCATTTGTTACACTGCCGCTGGTCTACACCGAACATCCTAACAGCGGCGCCCACAATCTCGGCATGTATCGCATCCAGCGACACAGCGAGACAACAACTGGTATTCACTGGCAGATCCATAAGGGGGGCGGCTATCACTATTTTGAAGCTGAGAAAAACAACCAGGCCCTGCCGCTTACCCTTTATGTCGGCGGTCCTCCTGCACTGATGCTGTCCGCCATTGCTCCACTGCCCGAAGATATTCCGGAACTCATGCTCACCTCCCTGCTGCTTGGCGGCAAATTGCCGATGGTTAAGGATCCTCGTGGCGGACATCGGCTGGTGGCCAATGTGGAATTCGCCATAAAAGGAGAAGTTCCTCCCCATGTCCGCCAGCCGGAGGGGCCATTTGGTGATCATTACGGATACAACTCACTTGAACACGAATATCCGGTTTTCCAGGTTTCCCGTCTCTACCATCGGACCAAAGCGATCTATCCGGCAACCGTTGTCGGCAGACCACGCCAGGAAGACTTTTTCATTGGCGATTATCTCCAGGACTTGCTCTCGCCTCTTTTTCCACTGGTGATGAAGGGTGTCAAATCTCTTAAGACCTTTGGTGAAACCGGCTTTCACTCTCTTGCTGCAGCCCGGGTAAGTGATAGATACCCGCGCGAAGCCTTCGCCTGTGGACTGCGAATCCTCGGGGAAGGACAGCTGTCTTTGACCAAGTTTTTAATAGTCACCGACGGCCAGGTCGATATTACCGATTTCAAAGTGCTGTGGACCCATATACTTGAACGGGTTAACTGGCAGCGTGATCTTTTCGTCTTTGCTAACGTCTCTCAGGATACGCTCGATTACACCGGCCCTTCGGTCAATAAAGGCTCAAAAGCCCTGCTTATGGGACTTGGTAAAGAAAAAATACGGGAACTGCCGACTGCTTTCAACGGTGATCTCCCATCCGGCTGTTCAGCTCCGATTGCCTACCTGCCAGGCACACTGGTAGTTAAGGGGGAGCCGTATGAAAACGAACCGGACTTTGCAGAACGGTTGGCAAGCTCTTTGGCGTTTAAACACTGGCAGGTTATTCTCCTGGTAGACGACAGTGCTGCGGCCGCCTGCTCACTCCAGGAGTTCCTCTGGTCCTTTTTCACTCGTTTTGAACCAGCGGCTGATATCTACGGTGGAGCCACTTCGGTCAAACGCTTTCATGTGGGGCTTGAACCGCCCATCGTCATCGACTGCCGCATGAAGCCCTGGTATACCGAAGTGCTCGAGGTTGATTCCCCGACAAAAGCGCTGGTGGATGAAAAATTCGACCGGATTATTCCGAAAAAATGGCGCTAAAGCAAACCATCAGGCTCCAGAAATTTCTGGCCGACTGTGGGGTTGCCTCCAGAAGAAAGGCTGAAGAGTTGATAGCAGCCGGGAAAATCAGTGTCGATGGAATGATTATCACTGAAATGGGAGCCAAGATCGATCCAGAAAGCCAGGTTATTCGTTATAACGATACTCTCGTCACCAGGCAGCACAAGCATATCTATATCCTGCTCAACAAACCCCGCGGATATGTAACGACCCTATCGGACCCCCAGGGCCGGCCAATCGTGACGTCTTTATTAAAAAATGTGACGGCCAGAGTATTTCCGGTGGGCAGGCTCGATATCGATACCGAAGGGGCGCTGATCCTGACCAACGATGGTAATCTGTCCCAGGAGATCCTCCACCCGAGCTTTGAGACTACAAAAACTTACGAAGTTCTGGTTAGAGGAATCGTCACTGAATCCAGTTTTACTGTACTTGAGCGGGGTATTGAACTTGAAGGTCGAAAAACCTGGCCGGCTCGTATTTCTAAGCGGGATAAGAAAAGAAACTCCAGCTCCTTTATCATCACCATTCACGAAGGCCGGAAAAGGCAGATACGCAAAATGTGTCAGGCTGTTGGACATCCGGTTATTACCCTGAAGCGAATCGCCTATGGGCAGCTCAGACTTGGTTCGTTGAAAAGTGGTTCTTATCGAATGCTGAAACAAAAAGAATTGAAAAAGATATTTTTATAGTTTTTTCTTTACAAATAACAGATTAACTGATTAAATCTAACTAGTTATGTGTCAACATAGATGCTTGGGAAAATCAGTATCGCAAGATAACTTCCTGTTATTTATGCACAAAGTGTTGTTTTGACCTTGCATTTACAACCATTTGAATTTATTCTTGATTTAGATTGTGTTTGATTTTGGGGCTTTTGTTCGCAGGAAAACCCTGATGAGTGTGTAGACCTTTTGCCAACAGGAGTGTTACATGAACAAATCAGAACTTATTGAGGCCTTGGCCCAGGACATTGGAGTTCCCCATCGCGAAGCAGCCGCAATTACCAATACGGTAATTGATACCATGACGGAAGCCCTGGCTCGTGGAGAAAGTATTGAAATTAGGGGTTTTGGCAGTTTTGTGATCAAAGAGTACGGCTCATACGAAGGACGCAACCCAAAAACTGGAAAGAAAATCAAGGTCAGCCCGAAAAAGCTGCCGTTCTTTAAAGTTGGAAAAGATCTGCGGGAACAGGTAAACGGCAATAGAAAGGGTTAATACATTTCGAATCCGTTCTATCCAGCTTGGCTCATGAGACAATTCTTCCGACCAGATCATAGGTCTGCGCCTCGGTGATCTCGATATCAACGATTTCTCCGGGGCTGGTCTCTCCTTCATTGATCAATACGCAACCATCTATGTCAGGAGCCTGAAACCGGGTTCTTCCTTCCAGCAATAAATCAGTTTCTTTACTGAATCCCTCAACCAGAACTTGTTCAGTCGTATTGACGAACCGTTGGAGTTTTTCTTGAGAAATTTCTGATTGAATCGCGACTATCCGTTTCAGACGTTCCTCCTTTTCATCATCAGCAACCTGGCCGGACATCCGTTCCGCCGGGCATCCCTCCTCGTTGGCGTAGCCAAAAACGCCGACATGATCAAATCGGGCAATACGTAGAAATTCTTCGATCTGTTCCACATCATCCACGGTCTCTCCGGGAAATCCCAAAAGAAAGGTCGTCCGCAGCGCCGCCCTTGGCACCGTCTTTCGTATCATATCAAGGAGTGCGAAAACATCATCTTTGCTATACCGCCGGTTCATCCCTTTAAGAATCCGGGTACTTATATGCTGGAGAGGAATATCAAGATAGGGTACGATCCGCTCATTTCCGGCCACGATCTCCAGCAATTCGTCTGAGATTGTCGACGGGTATAAGTACATCAAGCGGATCCACGGAATAGCTGTATTTTTGAGCAAGCTGCCAATCAGGCGTTCCAAACTCCTGCTGTGATACAGATCCAATCCGTAGGCGGTAAGATCCTGGGCAACCAGCGATAGTTCCTTTACTCCGGATCGCTCAAGATTTTGGGCCTCGCGGACAATATCATCAATCCCCCTGCTCCGCAGCCTTCCTCTGATACTGGGAATCATACAGTAGGAACAGCGATTGTCGCATCCTTCAGTGATTTTCAGCCAGGCTCTGAAAAAAGGCGTTGACAGACTTCGGGGCACGTTTGCATCCATTAAAAACAGATCGGGTGTGATTAACCGCTGTCCGCCTTTTCCAGAAATCAACTCATCGAGAAGTGCAGGAATCTGCCCAATCCCCTCGGTGCCGACAAAGAGATCCACCTCTGCCAGTTCTTGTTCAAGTTTTTCTCTATATCGCTGGACCAGGCAACCAATGACAACCAGTTTTTTATCAGGGTGTTCTTTTTTTAAACCAGCGAGCTGAAGGATTTCTTCAACACTTTCTTCAACTGCAGGTTGTATGAAACCACAGGTATTAATCAGAAGAATCTGGGCATCATCGGGTTCATCAAGTCCTTGCCAGCCGCTTTTTACAAGCAGCCCGTAAACCAGCTCGGAATCTACCAGATTTTTCGGACAGCCAAGGCTGACCAGATGAAATGTCTTATGCAATATCCTCACTCCTCTTGAAGACCGTGACAAATGAGCTTTTCCATTATCTCACGGCAGCGATCCTTAAATATCGGTTTGGAGAATCCAGGTTTCCATCCACTTCCCCATATTTCGTCAGAAACAACAAACAAGCCGCCAAAGGCTATCCCTCGAAATCTGGCAATGGCGCAGAGAGCGCTGTATTCCATATCGATACCAACCACACCGTAGCGTTCCTGCAAATCTATTAATTTCGATCTCATTTCCCGGTACGGTGCATCGGTGGACCAGATAACTCCGCTCGCGGCAGCAATTGCCTGCTTTTTCATAAACAATTGCAAAGAACTGGTAACTGATAAAGACGGATTGCTGATTATATCTGAAGAATAATATTGAGAAACGCCTTCACCGGAAACGGCACTGCTGCCGAGAAGCAAATCGCCGATGAGAAGTGACGGGTCAAGAGACCCACAGCAGCTGAGGAGCCAGATCTCCTGCACACCGAGAACAATCAACTTTTCCATGAGCAAACCGGCAGCCGGTGCGCCCAGACCAGGTCCGGCCAGGCAGAGCCTCTTATTCGTATCTACGAGTAATTTTGACTGGTATAATGATCTTGTCTCTCCTAGAAACGAGCTGAAAATCTTAGCTGCTGCATCAGCTTCGCTCGGATTTACCACCATCAGCGCCCGCTTTGGTAACAGTTTTTCTCTTTTACCCCGACGAGGCTCTATTACGATATCCGGATCTGCTCTCATGATACTCTGGTGTTTATATAATACTTGAATCACGGACTATGGAATGACAAACAACACTTGAGATATGTACTACGATAAGCGTACCTCCAAAAAAAGAAAAGGCCGCAGAATATCTGCGGCCTTTTCAAACACCCGGCGACGGGTGTACATGTACGGTGACTCTACTACATCAGCGGATTTGCATAAAGCAGAATCAAAGAAATAACGAGTCCGTAAATAGCAACTGATTCTGCAAGCGCCATACCGAGGATCATGAAAACCATCAGTTTCGGCTGTACTTCAGGATTACGGGCCAGACCCGTGGTTGCACCCTGACCGACGAGACCGATACCAATGCCTGCACCAATAGCGGCAAGACCAATGGAGAGTCCAGCGCCGATACAGATCAATGCTAATTGCAGATTACCTTCCATTTTGTTTTCTCCTTGTAAAATTTAGTTTGTTTGGCCTTCTTCCTTAAAATCTAAAAAACAGCAGTTACACTGCTGATCAATGTGCATGCTCCTGGGCCTGTCCGAAATAGACCACGGCCAACAGGACAAATACCATCGCCTGAACCAGAGAGACGAGAACACCGAGCATCATGATCGGCAGCGGTGCGAAAAACGCCCCGGCCAGCATGAAGAGAATGCCAAGCAGCGCTTCTTTGGCCATGATGTTGCCGAACAGACGTACAGAAAGTGAGATTAGACGGGCAAAGTTACTGATAATTTCAATGGGCAGCATCAGCGGAACCAGCCACCACATCGGTCCCATAAAATGTTTGTAATAACTGAGACCATGTTCTCGGAAGCCGATGAAATGATGACTGACCCAGACGATAAGGGTCAGCGCGAGCGTGGTGTTCAAACTGGAAGTCGGTGACATAAAACCGGGGATCAACCCGATCAAATTGGCCACGGCAATATAAAGTCCAAACGTGGTAAGCATCGGAAAGAACTGGTCGGTCAGTTTTCTACCCATGTTTTCAGCAAAGAAATTATCCAGACCTCCCACCACGATTTCCCAGAAATTCTGACCTTTCCCGGGAACCATCTCAAGATCGCTCAGGGTCAGTTTGGCCACGAAAAATAAAAATGCCATAACCAGCCATGTGTAGGTCATATAGGGCGCACAAATTTGTTCCAAAAAGGTGTGCCCGACCGGACCGTGCGGTACCGGCAGTCCCAAAGCTTCCAGAATGACGGAAATGAACAATATCGGATGTTCCATAACCCTTTTTACCTCCTGCTGAAGTAGTATCTCCACACAACGCCGACGGCAGAAAATGTGATGGCAAATACTACCGTTGACAGCCCCAGAATCAACCCGAAGACATTGACACTGCTATATTTTATCAACCCAAACAGTACCAAGCCAATCAGGAAGAACCGAAGCCAAAACTTTAATATGAGACCCTTTTTAGTCTTTTTAGCCTTCTCGGCCGACTCCTGCTGCTCCAGTGGCAGGGTATCGAAAAAAACCATCACATCCCGGCAGGAAACCCGGAAACTTGTAATGGAAATTATTCCACCCGCCAGTACGCTCCAGGCAAAAGACCATGAGCTTATCACCCATGATGCCAAAGCCAGGATGATCAGGTACACCCAACCCAGAGTCAGCATTTTTTTCGGAGATAGTGTCTCTTCCACCGTTATTCTTTTTTATCCGTTGAATTGTTCTCCAGATCCTTACTGCTTTTCCAGAGGATATCAAACAGACTTTTAAAACCGGCGGTTATCCCGAATGCCAACCCGATAAACATGAACCACGGAGCGGTACGACCGTCAAACACTTTCTGGTCGAGCAGTATTCCACCACCCATACCGAGAAAAATACAAGCGACAAAGGTAATGCCGATGTGCCCGTAGTGTCCGAGAAGAAACATCATCTCTTTCTTGAAATCGGACATCTCAGTCACCACATCGTATTACGGTTTTTTTCGCTTCAAATTCCAAAGCATTTGGTAGCACGCCTCCTCTTCAAAGTCAATGGATTTTTTACTTTTCCGCTATTTTTTTGAATGACCATTCAGTCATTTTTTCCAGCTTTTTCAGCTCTTCCGAAGTATGCGCTGCCGAGATAAATGCCACCTCGAACTGGGACGGCGCCAGGTAAATTCCCTGCGACAGCATATTTCTATAATGGTGTCCATATCGCTGGGTATCTGCAGTCATGGCCGAGTCAAAATCAACAACGCGCTGATCGGTAAAAAAGGCGGTCAGCAAAGATCCGATGGAGTTGAGTTGAACGTCTATTGCCGCCCGTTCTCCAACTTTTCTCAGACGCTCAGCGCATTCCCCAGCCTTGTCATTGAGGTTCTGATAAAAACGCGGCTGTTGCAGGATTTTCAAGGTGGCAATCCCTGCGGCCATTGCCAGAGGGTTGCCTGATAAGGTACCAGCCTGATAAACGGGTCCATCGGGAGCAATTTGATCCATAATCGCCCGTTTACCGCCATAGGCGCCAACCGGCAGGCCGCCGCCAATGATTTTACCAAGCGTGGTCAAATCAGGTATAATTCCGAAGAATTCCTGGGCGCCGCCGTAAGCCAGCCTGAAACCGGTGATTACCTCATCAAAAATCAATACGATTCCAAGCTCTTCAGTTAAGCTTCTGAGGCGTTTGAGATAGTCACGATCAGGGACGATACAGCCCATATTTCCAGCCACCGGCTCAAGGATCACACAGGCGATATCAAGCGACTCATCACGCAGGGTCTTTTCCAGAACTTCACTATCGTTGTAGGCAATGGAAAGCGTATTTTTCACAATATCTTCTGGAACTCCCGGACTTCCGGGAATCCCAAGGGTGGCCAGCCCGGACCCAGCCTTTACCAGGAAAGAATCGGCATGACCATGGTAGCATCCGTCAAACTTGACTACGATGTTTTTCCCCGTGTATCCCCGAGCAAGCCTGATGGCGGTCATGGTCGCCTCGGTACCTGAATTGACAAACCGTACTTTCTCAACTGACGGAACCGCCTCAACAACCATGTCGGCTAGCGTTATTTCTGTTGGCGTGGGGGCCCCAAAACTTGTCCCATATTCGGCCGTTTTTTTAATAGTCTCAATAATTTCAGGATGTGCATGACCAGCGATCATCGGCCCCCATGAACCGACAAAGTCGATATACTGATTGCCATCCACATCAACCACCGTGGCTCCCTGAGCGCTTTTAATAAAAAGCGGGTCACAACCGACCGAACGGCAGGCCCGCACCGGACTGTTGACACCTCCGGGGATAACCCGGCGGGCCAGGGCAAACATCTTTTCTGATTGGCTCGTGGTCATTATTTCCTCCCCACCTATGTTTCAGTATGAATTTGCCCGTGCATTTCCTGGCGAGTATCAAGCCGCTGAGTAGCCTCACCCGTCCAAACTCAGGCATCGAACTGGACACTATATCACGGTAAACTTTTCAATGTCAAACCTGATCACTAACTCTTGATCTTTGGTGTTTTATGCACAGTGTAACAAACCACATAGATCGCGTGTTGCTGATAAAACTAATTTTTTCTTGTCAGCAAGAAGACCAACAGGTAAAATGGATGAGTTATTCCCCCAACATCACGGACGGGAATAACTGACTGATTTAAAAGGATTAATTCACTCTTAAGGAGATTTGAAATGGCAAGTGACAAAGTCCTGCAACTTAATGACGCCGATTTCGATACCACCATCGCTTCCGACCAGCCGACATTGGTTGATTTCTGGGCTCCCTGGTGCGGCCCCTGCAAAGCAATTGGTCCGGTTGTTGAAGAACTGGCCGAGGAATTTGAGGGCAAGGTTTCAATTGGCAAAATGAATGTCGACGACAATCCGGTTACCCCGGGAAAATTCGGTATCCGGGCAATTCCGACCCTTATTATTTTCAAGAACGGTGAGGTCGTGGATCAGATAACTGGCGCTGTAGGCAAATCACAACTTGTTGACCTTATTAATAAAGCCCTGTAACTATTGTTGCCGATTCTTTATAATTAATCATCATCATACAAGACGGTAAACAATGGAAAAAAGCCATTTCGAACTCGTTATCCTTGGAGGAGGCCCGGCAGGGCTTACTGCCGGGCTTTATGCGTCACGGGCACGAATTGACCATGTGCTGATTGAAAAAGGTGCGCCAGGAGGTCAGGTACTGACAACGGACTGGGTAGACAACTACCCCGGCTTTCCTGAGGGGTTGTCGGGTTTTGAGCTGATGGAAAGAATGACCGAGCACGCCAAACGGTTCGACGTCAACATCTTAAATAAAGAGATTATCTCCATCGACCTTAAAGATCATGATGTAAAGAAAATAGTCTTCGGGGACAAGTCAGTCATAACCTGTGACAGCATGATCATATGTACCGGGGCCAGTCCTAATAAGCTGGGAGTTCCCGGCGAAAAGGAATTGAGCGGCAAAGGTGTCTCCTATTGTGGTACCTGCGACGCCCCGTTTTATCGGAACATGCACGTCGCGGTAATAGGCGGCGGTGACACCGCCGTGGAAGAGGCTGACTATCTGACCAGATTTGCCAGCAAGGTTTCCATTATCCACCGGCGTGATGAACTGCGGGCCACCAAAATTCTCCAGGAGATCGTTTTCGCCAACAAAAAAATCGATTATGTCTGGAACAATAAAGTCACCTCTATTGAGGGTGGCAAGGAAGTCGAGCGGCTGGAGTTGATCGACAATGACGGAAAAAGCTCAACCCTGGATGTACAGGGAGTATTCATTCTCATCGGTATCACACCAAACAACCAGGTACTGCCCCTGGACCAGCTGGAGCACGATCAGTGGGGCTTTATCACATCCGATAGTGAAACACGAACGAACATTCCTGGAGTTTTTGCTGCCGGGGACATCAGAAGTAAAATGATGCGCCAGATAGTCAATGCCTGCGGCGAAGGGGCAAATGCGGTAATTGCTGCTGAACAATACCTTAAAAGCAAATCCTGAAACTGTACTCCGGGGTGACATGAGTGTAAAAAACGACAATCAGTCCAAGATATCCGAGGCGTTCTCTCTTCCAGGCATCTGGATGTTAGGTTTCCTTCTAATCTTTGCCGTGGCCCCGGGATGTGCCAAAGTAAAAGAGACCTTCAAGATACAAGAGAAAGCCGAAGTTCATATTCCTGCAGAGCAGCTCATCATTAAAGGTATGGAAGACTTTAATGTGGGCAAATATTTCCTGGCGATAGACTATTTCAACGAAATCCTCGACCGTTATCCATTCAGTCCGCAGGCACCGCTGGCTGAACTCAAAGCGGCCGATTCAAATTACTACATGGAACGATACGCCGAAGCTCTGGTGCTGTATAACGAGTTTGAGGAACGCCACCCAACCAATGAGGCGATTTCCTACGTCATGTACCAGAAGGCAATGTGCAGCTATCAGACGATTGATAGAATCGATCGTGATGTCACCGGAGCTATCGAATCGATTCAGGCCTTTCAGGAACTTTTACGGGCTTTTCCGAAATCACCTTATACGGTTGAAGCCCGGGCACGAATTAAGGCAGCCAAAGAATTTTTGGTTAACCATGAATTCAATGTTGTTAAATTTTATTTAAGAACCGAAAAGTACGGCCAGGCTGAAAGCCGTCTCAAATACATTCTCGCCATGTATCCAGAATCAGGGGTTGCTCCCCGTGCCCAGGAACTGCTCGATCTTATTGAAGCAGGCACTCCTCCGACTTCGGGGTTCGGAGACTGGTTCACAGACCTGTCTCTGCCCGACTGGATGAGTTTTGCCGATGATGATGAGACGTCGAGTCAGCCTCAAGCCTCTCAGTAAAAACAGCTGCTCTCTTTGTCAGAGATAGCGGGTTCGGTTTTACGAGAAAAGCGGCGCATTCGTTCTATCCGCTTCAGGTTCAAGCCACTCTTTGCCAAGTGACATTTCCATTGCTCTGACCGGGCAAATCAGAACACACTGACTACAACCAGTACATTTATCGGCATCAAACAGCACAGCCATATCCTCACGTCGAATATACAACGCATCGACTGGACAAACCCCGGTACAGGCGCCGCATTGGAAACAGCGTTCATCATCCCGACGAATCTTTGTCGCCAGCCGTTCGATGGAAAGTCCATGCTCTTTCAAATAATTCAGACCATCGGTGATATTAGGTTTTGCTCCGGCCAGTTCCAAAATAAGAATCCCCTCACGCTGTGGCAGAATGTCGGCCCTAAGGATATTTACCTCCACATCGTACTGCTTGATCAATTGGTAAATAACCGGCTTATCACTTATTTCCTTTGGAAACCTAATATAATAGATTCGTCTATACACGGGGTTCACCATTACTGAATAGTTTTATGGGATTTGGCTGCCATCACTTATGACCTGCCATGTCCCGTTTTATCAATATACGCATCGACCTGATCAATCAGATTCTCCACCGGATAGTCGGTATTGAGTTTTAAAAGATGCGTGCCTTCAATACGTTGTGGATAGGAAAAACTTCGTATCTGGCCAGTATAGATCTCCCAACGACCATCCGAAACTGCCTGATGATCTTTTCCACGTTGTGCAAATCGCTCCTTGGTCACCGTTTCAGAACAGTGACAGAGGATAAAAAAAATCTTGTAGCGAGTTGAGAGCGCTTCAACAATTGAATTCCGCTGGGTGTCACGTCCATAGGAACCATCCAAAACAACACCGGTGGCAGCATTGTTGAGATCATTTAATGCCCGTTTTAAGATCTCATCGTAGGTGCGACTGGTCATCTCCGGACTGTACAGCCCTTCATTGAACGGCACATGATGCCTGCTGCTCACCCCAACACCGGCCAATTCTTTTCTCACCGTATCACTATTGTGGTACGGATAGCCTTTTGCATTGGCCCAACGCTCTGCCAGATAGCTTTTTCCGGAACCGGTTAAACCAAAAAAAACGATCAGGCTTTGTTTAGCCGTCTTCTCTTGCATAACGCTCAGCAAGTTTAAAGTATTTTTGAGCCTGCTCGGTACAGGCTTGAGCCGTCCGCTTCTCAAGACCTGGGTCGCCTGCAGTGAACAGATTTATTTTGCCCCGCACATACGCCCGGTAACATTTATAAAAATCTATCAGATCCAATAGACCACGGTCGTTTGACACAGCCACATATTGATCAACGAAATAAGATGCCAGCTCATCAAGTCCATGGTAGTCCAGATCC
>JAQYVS010000157.1 GCA_030145365.1 Desulfofustis sp.
GTTCTGTTTTATCAAGATGACTCATTTCAAATGGAAGTTGTTCAGTGTCTTTTAGACAGCAGTTTTGTCTGAGGGGTAGTCAGTAAAAGTAAACAAGAGGGAGCAAAAGTATGAAAAGAAAAGCATCGTTGTTAGCGGCCTTGAGCCTGGGTTTTGTGATGGCATTCAGTTCTGCGGCAATCAGCGCAGAGACAACCTTCGTCACAATTGGAACCGGTGGTGTTACCGGTGTCTACTACCCGACAGGCGGCGCCATTGCACGCCTTGTCAATAAAGGGAAAAAAGAGCATGGCATTCGGGCCACAGTCGAAAGTACCGGTGGCTCCGTATACAATCTTAATGCGATTGCTTCCGGCGAACTTGACATGGGTGTCGCTCAGTCCGACTGGCAGTACCATGCCTACAACGGCACCTCAAAATTTGCAGAAAAAGGACCGAATAAAGATTTGCGTGCATTATTCTCAGTACATCCCGAACCTTTTACCGTGGTTGCAAGAGCAGATTCCGGTATAAAGAATTTTGAAGACCTGAAGGGCAAGCGGGTAAATATAGGTAATCCGGGATCCGGTCAGCGTGGAACCATGGAAGTTCTGATGGGCGCCCTCGGCTGGGATATGAGTGTGTTTAAACTCGCTTCTGAGCTGAAGCCTGCTGAGCAGTCTCAGGCATTGTGTGACAATAAAATCGACGCTTTTGTCTACACCGTTGGTCATCCGAACGGATCGATCAAAGAGGCCACTACGTCCTGTGACGCGGTTATCGTCAATGTGACTGGAGCTGTTGTGGATAAGCTCGTTGCAGATAACCCCTATTATCGAACTGCAACGATTCCCGGCGGTATGTATCGCGGCACCGATGAGGATGCAAAAACGTTTGGTGTTGGTGCAACCTTTGTTACCTCTGCCAAGGTCTCGGATGATGTGACCTATGTAGTTGTTAAATCGGTTTTTGAAAACTTTGATGATTTCAAAAAACTGCATCCTGCCTTTGGCGTTCTCAAGAAAGAGGAAATGGTCAAAGACGGTCTTTCAGCCCCTCTGCATGATGGTGCTGCAAAGTATTACAAAGAAGCCGGTCTGATCAAATAAAGAACCAGCTGTAGATTCTATGGGGTGTGCGCGGTCTGTAAAAGGGCTGCGCACAGCTTTTTCTTTCCATGCATGACCGGATTCCGGGTCGCGCAACATGAACCGTACCGAACCGCAACCTGTCTGGTAGGAAGGTTTCGGCTCGGATTACTCGAAGTTTTTTTCCTGAATAACCGAATTTTGGTAATGGCAGGGTGAATTCGTACATTTTCAATGATAAACTGTTTCCCAGGGTTGCCAAACAGGAGTCGTAATCATGACAAAACCCACTGAAAAACCTTTGGCTGGCGATGACGTACATGACATGATCGCCGAGGTTGATACCGGTGCACGTAATCCCAAAGGGGCTATTCCCAAAAGGGTGCTGTTCTTCGTGCCGCTTGCCTGGACACTGTTCCAATTATGGTATGCTTCGCCGTTGCCGTTTATGGTGAATTTTTTTGTTTTAAACTCAACCGAAGCCCGGGCGATTCATTTGGCCTTTGCCATGTTTCTGGCTTTTACTGCTTTTCCAACCTTCAAGTCATCACCCAAGAGCTACATCCCTTTCCAGGACTGGTTCCTGGCTTTTGTTGCGGCATTCTCTTCGGCCTATATGTTCCTCTTCTATTCGGCCATAGCCCAGAGGCCGGGAGATCCGATTACAATGGATCTGGTTGTAGCCGTGATTGGTATTATACTGCTGCTCGAGGCAACGCGCAGGGCTTTGGGGCCTCCGCTCATGGTGGTGGCCGTAGTCTTTCTGCTGTACACCTTTGCCGGCCAGCATATGCCCGAAGTTATCGCTCATAAAGGTGCCAGTCTGACCAAAGGTATGACCCATTATTGGTTGACGACCGAGGGTGTGTTCGGTGTGGCTTTGGGAGTATCCACGGGTATGGTGTTCATGTTCGTGCTGTTCGGTTCACTGCTGGAATCGGCAGGGGCCGGGAATTATTTTATCCGTACCGCTTTTGCCGGACTTGGCCATATGCGTGGTGGTCCAGCCAAAGCTGCGGTTGTTTCTTCGGCTATGACGGGATTGGTCTCCGGTTCTTCAATTGCCAATGTGGTAACTACCGGCACGTTTACCATCCCATTGATGAAAAAAGTTGGATTTAGTGCTGAGAAAGCGGGTGCGGTTGAGGTGGCCTCATCCACCAATGGCCAGTTGACCCCTCCGGTTATGGGGGCCGCCGCATTTTTAATGGTTGAATATGTCGGCATTTCCTATATCGAAGTAATCAAACACGCTTTTTTGCCGGCTGTAATTTCCTATATCGCCCTGGTCTATATCGTTCATCTTGAGGCGTGCAAACTTGGACTTGAAGGGATGCCTAAACTCAAGACCAAAACGCTGGCCCAAAGTTTACTCTCTTTTGTCGGGACAATCCTCTTCATGATTGTTATCGGTGCCGCAACTTACTTCGGTCTTGGCTGGATTAAGGTTGTGGCCGGTGAGGCAACGATCTGGATTGTTCTTGTACTGCTTTTTGTTGCCTACCTGGCGCTGTTGAAAATTGCCTGTCTAGTACCTGAGCTGGAGTTGACAACGGAAATTACCGAATTGCCGCCTCTGGGGCCAACCGCCCAGGCTGGCTTCTATTTTCTGCTGCCGATCGTTGTTTTGATGTGGTGCCTGACCGTTGAGCGTTTGTCGCCGTCATTGTCAGCGTTTTATGCAACGGTGTTGATGATTTTTATTGTTCTGACCCAGCGGCCTTTGAAAGGGATGATGAGAAAAGTCGGTGGGGAAGAATTCAGCTTTGACCGGGGCTGGCGGGAATTTATCAGTGGCCTGGTATCCGGTGCTAAAAATATGATTGGTATTGGTGTTGCCACTGCGGCGGCAGGTATTGTCGTTGGTACCGTGACGCTCACCGGCATCGGTCTGGTCATGACAGAATTTGTTGAATTTATCTCAGGCGGCAACCTGGTATTGATTCTCTTATTTACTGCCGGTATCAGCCTGCTGCTTGGCATGGGACTTCCAACCACGGCCAATTATATCGTCGTTTCAACTCTAATGGCACCGGTTATCGTCAGCCTGGGCGCCCAGAACGGATTGATCGTACCGCTGATTGCCGTGCATCTGTTTGTTTTTTACTTTGGTATTCTTGCTGATGATACACCACCTGTTGGGTTGGCAGCCTTTGCGGCAGCAGGCATATCGGGCGGTGATCCGATCCGCACCGGTATCCAGGGATTTGCCTATGATATTAGAACGGCAATTTTACCGTTTCTCTTTATCTTCAACACCGAATTGCTGATGATCGGTATCGGTTCGCCGGTGCATTTTGTCGTCGTCGTAACAGCAGCAGTCATTGCCATGCTCATTTTCGCGGCGGCAACCCAAGGCTTTTGGCTGACAAAGAACAGAATCTGGGAGACCCTGGCACTTCTGCTGGTGGCTTTTGTTCTGTTTCGTCCTGGATTTTTCTGGAACAATCTATATCCGGAGTTGCTTGAGGAGCCTGCAGCAAATCTTATTGAGATTGTTGAAAAGATGGAACCAGGTTCGCAATTGCGGATGGCACTTAAAGGAGAAAAACTCGACGGCACCGAGTTTGTCATGACGATCATGATGCCGGTCGGTGATGAACCGACCGGGGCTGAGCGTCTCCAGGCCATCGGTTTCGAGACACGAGATGAGGACGGAAAGATTCTGATCGATACTGTTGTTTTTGCAAGCAGTGCCGAGAAGGCCAATATCGATTTTGATCAGGAGATCCTTAACGTTCAGGTTCCAAATGAAAGGCCGCCGAAGCAGCTCATGTTTTTTCCGGCACTGCTGCTTCTCGGACTGATCTGGTATTTGCAGAAAGGCAGAATAAGAAGACAGCAGGCAGCGGCCTGAGGGTAATGCTCTTCATGTCTTTGGGTATTTCGATTTTTCTTAAGATCGGGAGGATGGTTCAATGATAACAAAAATATTGGTTCCGGTAGCATTTTCAAAGTATTCTCTGGGTCTTCTTGATTTTGCTGCAACATTTGCAGAGCCGCTGGGAGCTGAACTTCAGGTGGTAAATGTAATCAATGATCGGGATCTGGAAGCGGTTAATAAGATTACCTCTTACGGCTACAAGGTCGATAGTGATAAATATCTGAAAATTGTTAAAAAAGAACGAAGAGAAGAGATTGCCAAGATGGCTGAGCATCTGACTCTGGCCGATGACAAAGTGTCATTCACGTTTCTGGTTGGAGATCCGACCAGCGAACTGCTGCGTTTTGTCGTTGAGAAGCAGTCGGATCTGGTGGTAATGGGGATTAAAAACAGAGATATCAGACACGTCTTTGCCGGCTCGGTGGCTGAACGAATGTTTCGTAAATGTCCCGTACCCATTATCTCGTATCGAGGTGATGATATCGCCGAGCGATTGCGTAAACGGGTGTATAAACATATCATTGACCATCACTGATTGTTCTGAGAAAATCGGTGCTGGAAGTTTAAAAAAGGAGAGGCGCTGCCTCTCCTTTTTTGTTTATGCAAGAAATTGAGACGGTAACGAATTATCTCGTTGAGATTGAAAAAAGAGGTTTTGCGTGACAAATGCAATATATCTGATTGATGGCAGTGCCTTTATTTACCGGGCTTTTCATGCGGTTGCACCTTTGACCAACGCCGAGGGTTTCCAAACCAACGCCGTTTTCGGTTTTCTCAATATTTTAAAAAAAATGCTCAAAGACCATCAGCCGGAATATGTTGCGGTGGCTTTTGACAGCAGGGGAAAGGTGTTCAGGCATCAGATGTATCCGCAATATAAGGCGAACCGGCCGCCGATGCCAGATGAACTGGCGGCTCAGATCCCTTTCATCAAAGATGTTGTCCCCGCTCTAGGCCTGATCAGTATGGAACAGACCGGCATTGAAGCCGACGACATTATCGCCACTGCTGCGGAAAAACTCAGCAGCCAGGGTTTTCGGGTAGTCATTGTCTCCGGCGACAAGGATCTGCTGCAACTGGTTAACGAGCAGGTGACCATGTGGGACCCGATGAATGATCGGGTTATGGATGTAGTCGCCGTCAAAGAAAAGTATCAAGTGGGGCCAGAGCAGCTGCTCGACTGTTTTGCTTTAATCGGTGACAGTTCCGACAATGTCCCCGGGGTTCCCGGTATCGGGCCAAAAACAGCGGCAAAGTTAATTCTCGAACACGGCTCGTTGGAGGATCTGTACTCTAACGTTGATTCGCTGAAAAAATCCAAGATGAAGGAGCGCTTGATCGAAAATCGAGAGTTGGCCTATTTGTCACGCGATCTGATCAGATTGAAAAACGATGTGGAGATTTCAACGGAACCGACACATTATCGCCTCGGTGAACCCGATCAGGAAAAGCTGAGAGAAATTTACACAGAGCTTAGCTTTTCCACCTTGTTAAAAGAGCTGGATAGCGTGGCCGAACCCATACCGGTTCAAAACTTTTCCCTGGTGCGTGAAAAAGAAGAACTGGAGAAGTTGATTGACGAATTGTCCACTGCTGAACTCTTGGTCATCGATACCGAAACCAACTCATTGGTCAGCAGAACTGCCGAGCTGATCGGTATATCATTGAGTACAGCTCCGGATAAATGCTGGTATATTCCCCTCGGTCACCGGGATGATGAGGGAAACCTGTCGCCCCTGCAGCTCCCGGTAAAAGAAGTTACACAGGCCCTGGCCCCGTTTTTGCGCTCTGAGACCCTGCCCAAGCTCGCTCACAATATGAAATATGATTACTCGGTGCTGAAACATGCACTGGCAATTGAGCTTGGCGGGCCGTTGATCGACACCATGATTGCCGCCTATCTGGTTGAACCCTCAAGACGTTCGTTCAAGCTTGATGATCTCTGTCTTGAGATCGGTCTCAAGCTTACTTCCTATAAAGAGGTGACGGCAGGTGATAAGCGAGACGATGCCTTTGTCTACGTGCCCGTTGAAGAGGCCTGCAGCTATTCCTGTGAAGACGTGTACGCAGCACTTCTGCTCTGGCAGCATTACCAGCCGCTGCTCGCTGAAGGGCAGCAGAATGAGCTGTTTACCGACATTGAGATGAAACTTGTTCCAATTCTAGAGGAGATGGAGGCTGAAGGTATCAGAGTCGACCCTGAACATCTCAATAGATTGTCCCGGGAGTTTCGGGAAAAACTCAATGCCAGGGAGCTGGATATCTATGAACAGTCAGGGCATCCATTCAATATCAATTCTCCACAGCAGCTTGGCAAGGTCCTATTTGAGGAACAGGGACTGCCCCATGGTAGAAAGACCAAGACCGGTTATTCCACCGATATGAAGGTTCTGGAAAAGCTTGCTCCCTCACATGAATTACCCGCTCTGATCATGGAATATCGGAATCTGGCCAAACTTCTGTCCACCTACGTGGAGAAACTCGGCCTGCTCATCGATAAGCAAACCGGTCGAGTACATACCTCATTCAACCAGACGGTAACGGCGACTGGGAGGCTTTCGAGCAGCAATCCGAATTTGCAGAACATCCCGATCAGGGGTGAGGAGGGCGCCAGAATTCGCGAAGCTTTTATTCCGGCTTCGGGAAAGATCTTTCTGTTTGGTGATTATTCCCAGATCGATCTGCGCGTGCTGGCACATTATTCGCAAGATTCAGCTCTGATGAAAGCATTTAAAGACGGGGACGATATTCACACCCGCACTGCGGCAGAAGTCTTTTCCGTTTCTCCGCTTCTGGTTACATCAGACATGCGTCGTGTAGCCAAAAGCATCAATTTTGGCATCGTTTACGGGATGAGCAGTTTCGGGCTGGCCAATCAGCTGCAGATAAGCAGAAGGGAGGCATCACTGTTTATCGAGCGCTATTTCAACCTGTATTCCGGCGTCAAACAGTTCATGAAAGATATTGTTGAACAGGCCAGAAGTGATGGCTACGTGACGACCCTGCTGAACCGTAAACGTTATCTTCCTGAGATAAACGCCTCAAACAAGATGCGACGCGAGTTTGCCGAACGGGCGGCAATCAATACACCGATTCAGGGAACGGCAGCCGATATAATAAAACTGGCCATGCTTCGGGTCGATGAACTCCTGAAAAAAGAAAAAAGTTCATGCAAAATGCTGCTGCAGATCCATGATGAACTGGTATTTGAACTCAGCGCGGAACAATGCACTGATTTGCAGCCGAAAATTCAGATGGCCATGGAGCAGGCAATGGAAATTGACGTGCCGCTGGTGGTCAATATGGAATCGGGAAGCAGTCTGGCAAAGTGAGTTCGAAGCTCAGCCGTTAGATGGGCTTCGGCTTTTGCCTCACCTGGGCCTTGTGTTAATTACGGCCGATCATCCGTGGCCACAAACGGCCGTTCGATAACTCCCTGGTAAATTTGCCGGGGACGTCCTATCTTGTTATTTTCCTTATCCATGTTCATTTCCTGCCAATGTGATATCCAGCCTGGCAGGCGTCCCAGGGCAAACATGACGGTAAACATATTAGTCGGAATACCCATGGCCCGATAGACAATGCCCGAGTAAAAATCGACATTTGGATAGAGATTTCTCGAGACAAAATAATCATCTTTACTGACCCGGTGTTCAAGCTCCTGGGCAATGTCGAGCAGTGGATCTTGTACATTTAAGGTATTGAGAATTTCGTGGGTGGCCTGTTTGATTATTTTTGCCCGCGGGTCATATGTCTTGTAAACCCGGTGGCCAAAACCGGTGAGCCGGTAAGGATTATTGGGGTCTTTTGCCATATTGATATATTTGTCAAAATTCATATCGTCGGCATATATCGTTTCAAGCATTCTAATGACTGCTGCATTTGCACCGCCGTGCAACGGCCCCCATAAAGCTCCCACCCCTGCAGATATCGAAGGGTAGAGTTTTACTCCGGAACTGCCCACCAATCTGACCGTAGATGTAGAGCAATTCTGTTCGTGATCGGCATGGAGAATCAGCAGCTTATTTAATGCAGAAACCATCAGTGGTTCAATCGTATAAGGCATATTGGGGCGATCAAACATCATGTTCAAAAAGTTACTGCAATAGTTCAGGTCGGCACGGGGGTAGACGAGTGGAAGACCGATGCTCTTTTTGTATGAAAAGGCGGCGATGGTCCTGATTTTTGAAAGCAGCCGGGCGGTTGTTGTGGTAATGCCTCCATACGGGTCTTCGTCGAGATCCATTTCCGGATAAAAATCATGCAAGGAGCCGACCATGGTGGAAAGGATTGACATTGGTGAGGCATTGGGCGGGAAATGATCAAAAAAGTGAATCATATCCTCATGAATCAAGGCATAGCGGATCATATCCGCCCTGAATTGGTTCAATTCTTTAGTGTTGGGCAATTCTCCGGTGAGCAGAAGATAGGCGACCTCAATAAAATTACAATTGTCAGCAAGTTCTTCAATGTTGTAGCCCCGATAACGAAGAATGCCGTTTTTCCCGTCCAGATAGGTGATTCCGGACTCACAGGAACCGGTGTTCATATAGCCACTGTCAAGGGTGATATAGCCGGTTTCCCGTAATAATCTACGGATGTCGAGTGCTTTCTCGCCGGTGGTACTTTCGACAATGGGAAGATCGTAGGTTTTGCCGTCGATGATCAATTGTGCAGTTTGGTTGGACATGAAATCCTCATTTGTTGTTGGTTCTTCCGGTGGCCTGCTCGTCTATCTTTCGTCGCTCAAGGACTCTCAGCGGATCAGCTGTGAATCCGATGTAAACACCTGAATACTGATTAATCGGTAACGGACTCGGCTGATGATGCGAAACCCGGATGTTATCCGTTAAACGGGATAGATTTTCAGACAGGAGTACAATCGGAACTAAATGGCAGTAGCAGGGAAACTGCTCAAACACAATAGAATACCCACATAATATAGCCGGAAATGGTTGTTTGGGCAAATTTTCTTTTTCTCAAACAGCTTCATAGCAGGTTACACCCGGCAAATGGGTGTACTTTATGTAACGGTAATATTATCATTTGCCTGTTGCTCTGTTCGGAGTTATAGGTTGGGACTGGAGCTTGTATGGATGTTACATTACCTATATTACCGATAGGCTGGCTGGCGTGATCTGCTGGATTATCGACCAACTATTCATGGATGGTTAAGAGCCTTATGACAGGGTTGAAAGAAGAAATTGAGCGCCTTGATATAAAACTGCTGATTCGATATGGAGTGGATGAGGCGGAATGTGCCGCCGCTCTTGCAGTATTTGAAAAATTTAAAGAAAACCGTATCGCAGTTACATTGCTGCGCAGTTATTATTCGGATTTGCCGGAGGGTTGTGAGGAAATGGCAGTTGATCTGAAAGTCGTGGCCAAGAAGCAGGGTACATTTCTTATTGATCTGCAATCCACGAACCATAATTATCTCTATCTCTGCTCAGAAGAAGAAGCCGTGTTTTTGGGAGAGTTCAAAGACGGAATTGGTGATGAAACAATTTTAAATCATTTTGGTTTTGCTTCCATCAAAGATTTCTGGCAGCAGACAGATAAGAACCCCGAATATCTTCCATCTTTATCTCCACCTACTCAGGATAAAGAATTGACTACCTGTGTGGCGTGCGGGGTTGAGGTTGG
>JAQYVS010000229.1 GCA_030145365.1 Desulfofustis sp.
CTCTGCCAGGTGATCCTGCTCCTTTTGGCGTAGACGCTTCTTCATTTCATCAAGCCTCCGTTGCATCGTCTTGATTCGGTTTCGATATCGCAGCACGAAATCCACAGCTTCCAGATCCAGCCCCATATCTTTGTGCAGGTGACGAATCAGTTTTAATTTGTGAACATCTGCAAAGCACAAGCCTTTCTTGCCGTGTAACATGATACGACACCTGACCAGTTCTTCGATCTCACACCGGTGGATGAACTCCTCAGAAACCCTTGCCAGAAGAGCTGCGATCCTCTGTTCAAAAAGAACTTCAGGATGATCGGAGTAAATTGCTATCTGGTATTTCTTCATATTCTTCTCCTCACCTGAATTGAGCGTTTCAAATTATTAAAGGGAATGAGATTACCTTATTATAAATACTGGACGCCTAATGCATACCCTTCCACTGTTCAACCAGTTCTTTTTCCTCGCCAGTAAGGTTTTGCGGCAGATTGGTTTCCACGGTGACATACAAGTCACCATAGTGATCCGGGTGTTTGATCTTTGGCATCCCCACCCCCCGCAATCGAAAAATTCGCCCATTGCGGGTCTCCGGTGGAATATCCAGCTTCACCGTGCGGCCGATACCAGACACCGATATCTTGCCCCCCAGGAGCATGGTAAACAGATCCACCTGGACCGTGGTCTTCAGGTCATCGTTGTTACGTTGTAAACGATCATCGTGCAAAACTTCTATGGTAAGATATAAATCACCCGGTTCACCACCGCCGCTTCCCGGACCTCCCTGCCCCTTGAGCCTGACACGCGAGCCAGTTTTAACTCCCGGAGGAATTTTGGCATCAATTTTATGGCCGTCTTCCCACTCCATCACCCGGCTAGTACCATGAAACGCCTCATAGAGCGTCAGCTGGACTGAATGCTCAAGGTCAATCCCCTGCCGCTGCCGTTCCTGGTACTGATAGTGCTGACCGCCCATACCGCGATCGGCCTGCTGTCGGGCAGCCTGGCCAAAAAGATTCTCGAAAAAGTCAGAATGAGAGCCCGTTGCTCCAAACAAGTCTTCAAAGTCCTCAGGATTGACCGTTCGATAGGTATGATTCTGGTCGGCTGCTGACCGCCTCTGACCCCAGTTGAAGTCCTCGGGCCTGCCACCGGTCCGTTGGTGCTTTTGCCACTGGGATCCTAATTGGTCGTACTCTTTCCGTTTTTCAGGATCAGACAGCACTTCGTTGGCTTCGTTAATATCAAGGAACTTCTTTTGGGAGGTTTCGTTCTCAGAGTTGACGTCAGGATGATATTTGCGGGCCAGCTTGCGGTATGCTTTTTTGATTTCCTTTGCGCCCGCTTTGCGGTCCACACCCAAAATGGTGTAGTAATCTTTGTAATCCATGTTGTTACCTTGCTCGTGCCATCGTAATTATCAGCTTGAGAGACTACTTAATTCGAAGATACCACCAGGACTTTTGCAGGTCGCAGCAGCTCGTCTCGATACAAATATCCCTTTTGTTCCACTCTCACCACGGTGTTGGGTGGAAATTTGGAATGCGGAACAACCCCTAAGGCTTCATGCAGCGTCGGGTCAAACGGCTTGCCCCAGGAATCAATTGCTTTTACGTCATATTTAATGAAAAATTTGTCCAGGATGTTTTTGATCAACTCGACGCCCGACAAAATGTTCCTGCTATCGTCCTCGCGCGACAGATGTATCAGGGCCAGATCCAGACCATCTGCCACCGGTAACACTTCTCGCAGAAGCGCTTTCCTGTCAGCCTCCACCTCCTGAGCAGAACTCCGGGCCAGCCGCTTTTTTGTATTCTCCAGATCTGCGAGTAGCTGAATATATTTGCTTTTCCAGGTATCCGCCTCATCGGAAGCAGGCTTGTCGGGTTGCGTTACCTGCGAAATGTCATCTTCAACGCTGTTATCCGGTTGTCTATTCATATCTCCGTTTGCAGCCCCCCAATTCCTTTGTTTCTCGTCTGCCATCAGTATCTCACCTCATATATTGAAAAAAGATCATGGAAATCAATGCCTCTTTTATCCGGATGGAATTCCGAGCGCAAACACCAGGAAGCACATCACTGCCAGAAAGGCAAACATCGTCAGACGCAGCGATCGACGGTGCAGATTTTGGTTCTGCCAGGCCACGACCCACGCAACCACACACTGCAATGTGTAGTAGAGCGCAAATGCCGATTGATATCGGTCTTCGGCATTTTTTTTAAGCAGCCGCATGACGATTGCAGAAACCTGTTCCGGCAATTCTACTTTGCGCTCATGTGCTGGGGTTGGTTTTTTTGCAATGTGGCTGTGGATCATCTCCAAAGGGTCTTCAGAATGAAAGGGATGTTCGCCGGTTAACAGTTCATAGAAGACTACCCCCAGAGAATATAAATCGGTGCGATAGTCGACCCTACGGTTCATGCGGCCGGTCTGTTCCGGAGATAGATAGGGGAGCCGTGCT
>JAQYVS010000244.1 GCA_030145365.1 Desulfofustis sp.
ACGAAGCTTGGCCATGGGCCACTCTCCAGCTGGTCTAACAAGGGTGTCTCATGTTTTGCCATGATTTCCTCCTTTGAATTACTGTTAGTACTTCTACCCTATCCAAAAAATCTTATATACGATCATGTATTATCAACAAAAAAGCGAAACAACCTCACTACCAGGCCTTTTCACGCCCTCCCGTCGGACTCACTGCTGGCATACCTTGCACAACACAAGCACAATACACTGAACCGGCAACTAAATATGTAGCAGCTGAGGATATAACTCCAGGTTCTTTTTGTCAACAAAAAAGCAACCATTTTGGGGCTGAAAATGAACGATGATTCATCCCCAGTAAAAAGTGGACAGCCTTTATTTTTCTAGCACATCGAGGAATTGCCCCTCAACCGATGTACTACTTTTTTGGGTATCAATCATGTGGTCTAAAAAGCGGCTTGCCAGGATCTTGCCAAGCTCCACTCCCTCTTGGTCGAATGAATTGATTTTCCAGGAGAAACCCTGGTAGACAATTTTAGCCTCATAGAGCGCAAGCAGCCTCCCCATGTTCAGTGGATCAAGCCGATCACCAAGAATAATTGAACTGGGCCGATTACCCATGAAGCATTTATTGGGGTTCTCGTGGACACGGCCGGTGGCTAAAGCCACGGCCTGGGCCAGGACATTGGCGAGGAGTTTCTGTTGTGAGGTGGTGTTATTGAAGACAATGTCCATTTCATACTGATTTTCTAGAAAACCGATAAATTCCGCTGGAACAACCTCTGTTCCCTGATGCAATAACTGATAGAAGGCATGCTGTCCATTGGTGCCCGGCTCACCCCAGACAATGGGGCCCGTTTTTATGGGCGCGGGTGAACCGTTTATCGTCACCGATTTTCCATTGCTCTCCATATCGCACTGCTGGAGATGGGCAGTGAACCGATGCAACCCCTGGCTGTACGGTAAAACAGCCAGGGTTGGATAACCCAGGCTATTATGATTCCAGATACCCAGCAGTGCGAGGAGCAACGCCATATTATCGGCAACCGAAGGATTTTCACAGGCTTCGTCCATCTCGTTTGCCCCTCGCAAAAAGGCGCGCAGCTTGTCCATCCCCAAGGCAAAGCCCAAGGCCAGACAACCGACCATGGAAGTCACACTGTACCTGCCACCAATATAATCATACATGTAAAACGAACGCAGATAGCTCGTCGGATTGTCCATTGGACTGCCGCTACCGGTAACGGCCACAAAATGTTGTGCCGGATCCAGCCCGGCCTCTATATATCGAGCCCGAACAAGCTGTTCATTGGTCAGGGTCTCAAGCGTCGTACCGCTCTTTGAAACGACCACTACCAGGGTTCTGGTGAGATCTACCGAGCTGAGAATCGCTGCTGCATCATCGGGATCGACATTTGCCAGGAAGCGCACTTCTCTTCCCTGGATATTGTAAGCCTTCAAGGCCTCGTAGACAGCCCGCGGCCCCAGATCCGAACCGCCAATCCCGACATTAATCAGTGTTGTATAGCGGCCTTGTTGGTTGATTTCATTTAAAAAATCATCCAGTTTTTCCAGCTCAACCCGTGCCTGACCTGCAGAATGAGGCTCTTTCGGGGTACTGACAAAAATATCTCTTGAGGATGTATGCAGTACTTGACGATTTTCGCTCTCCCATCCCTTAATTTTATTGAGTACCTTGCCTTTGCGCATCTCCTGATAACGATGGATTAAGCTGTGTTCATCTGCAAACTCCTGGAAAACGTTCAGAACATCGGCATCCACCCGCTGGGTAGCGTACAGAAGTCGTAACCCTGCAGTATGGCATATCATCCGAGCAATTCTTCCACTGCTGCTTAAGGCAGCTTCGGCTGTAAGATCAAAGGGAGACTGGGCAAGTGTCTGCATCTTTTTCCAGGAACTACTGTTAATCAGATCCGCACTCATGGTTTAAAATCTCCTTTAAAATAAAATTGCCCTGCCGGTATCTCAACCACTTAGTTTCTGCCTTGCTCAGCCTTGTCCCGCAATTCGCTGATGATTGGCCCATAGGCCTCGCATCCGTAGACGGCGGAACCGGCGACAAAGATATTTGCCCCCGCACTGGCTATATCGGTGATAGTTTTTGGACTCACACCTCCGTCTATTTCAATGCCGACATCAAGCCCCTGACGGTCAATCATCGCTTTTAACATCTCAATTTTTTTTAACGTTGAGGCGATAAAAGACTGCCCGCCAAAACCGGGGTTTACACTCATCAGCATTACCAGATCGAGCTCCTCCAGGATAAAATCCAGGCTGCTGAGCGAGGTGGCAGGGTTCAGCACTGCTCCGGCCTTCAAACCGAGTTCTTTTATGCGCGAGATGGTTCGCTGCAGATGAGTACACGCTTCAACATGTACGGTGATCCAGTCTGCTCCTGCTTTAGCAAACCGGTCAACATAGGAATCAGCATCGGCAATCATTAAATGGACGTCCAGCGGCTTATCGGTCGCTCTGCGTGCCGCTTCCACGACAAGCGGACCAATGGTGATATTGGGAACGAAATGACCATCCATCACATCCACATGAATAACGTCAGCACCGCCATGTACAACATCTGCTATTTCTTGACCCAGGCGAGAAAAATCGGCGGATAAAATTGAAGGGGCAATCAGTATTTCACTATTCATACTCGATTCCATTACTTGATCGTTATCGGCTCTATTGCATCGCTACAGCTTTGTCAGTCTTCTCACTTCATCACCCGGCAAGATTTCCACCAGAGTTTCCAACTCCAGCATCAACAAGAGCTCGCTCAAGCGTGCTGCGGACAAACCCGAACGGCTCAATATTTCCTCCCGCGGTTGCGGATATGTCTCTATTATAGACAGAAGTGCCAATGATTCCCTATCAAGGTCTGCTCTGAGACCTGTTTCCGGCTGTACCCTTTCGCTGCCAATCTGTTGCAAAGACAGATGACTCATGATGTCATCTGCCGATACAACAAGTGAAGCACCCTGTTGCAGCAACCAGTGGGCACCGGCGCTCTTGAACGAATCAACCTGTCCGGGGGAACAGCAAATATCTCCCGCCCTTCTTCAAGACCGAATTGGACGGTAATCAGTGAGCAGGACTTTTTCGATACCTCAACCACAACAATACCACGACTCAAGCCGGCAATGATCCTGTTCCTCGCTGGAAATCTGAACGGTTCCGGGGGCGTCCCCAGAGGATATTCACTGACGAGCAAGCCTTTTTCTGTCACGGCTTTGAACAGATTGCGATTTGTGCGTGGATAGACGACATCAAGCCCGCAGCCGAGCACTCCGATGGTTGCACCGCAGCCAGCTAGACAACCGGCATGGGCTTCGGTATCAATGCCAAGAGCCAGACCGGAAACCACACACAGCCCTTTCATAGCAAGATCACGGGCCAGCGAATGCGAGACTCTTCGTCCATAGCTGGTCGCGCAGCCCTTGAGCCGACAATGGCTATCGATGTGACGCCAAGCAGCTCTGAGTTGCCATGAACGTAAATCACCGGAGGTGGTTGAGCTATCTGCCGGAGTAGTTCGGGATATGCTGGATCATGAAACACAAGGGCTTGACCGCCCAGTCTTTCCAATTTTTTCAGCTCGAGGTCTGCAGTACTTCGGAGTTCACCTGAACGTGCCAGAGCAGCCAGGTGCTGGCCACGAATCCCTGGTAATTTCTTTAGTTCAGCGCCAGGAGCCTGTAACACTGCCCGTGCAGAACCGAAACGATTCACCAGATGCCAGAACCAGGTAAGACCAATGCCTGAGGCAAGACTCAAAGCCAACCAGTCTCTAGTTTCAGTTGTGGTCATCACAGAAATGATCTTGTAAGAAATGTCCTGGTAGCGTGGGACCGGACCTGGAGGAATTGAACCGAGTCAAACGAACATCAATCAGTCATAAACACCCTGAGTTCTTCAATGCGTGTGGGGTGCTTCAGCTTCTGAATCGCCTGGGCCTCAATCTGACGAATTCGCTCCCGGGTTACCGCAAAGCATTTGCCAACCTCTTCAAGCGTATGGTCGTATTGGACATCTATACCATATCGCATTTTCAACACCTTTGCCTCCCGCGGGGTCAAGGTGGCCATCACCTGATTCAGACATTCACTGAGACTTGCGGTAACCGACACCTCATCGGGGCCAGGCCGATCACTGTCTTCGATGAAATCTCCAAGAAAGGTTTCACCGTCGTCTCCAATCGGGGTATCAAGGGAAATGGCATCTTTGGCAATTTTGAGTGCGCTCTTCACTTTACCGACTTCGGTGCCAAGCATTCCGGCCATCTCCTCCGGTGTCGGCTCCCGATGCTCTTCCACCAGAAACTCCTTGGACACTCGAAGAAGCCGATTAATCGTTTCAATCATGTGAACCGGAAGCCTTATGGTTCTTCCCTGATCGGCAATACCACGGGTTATGGCCTGTCTGATCCACCAGGTTGCGTAGGTACTGAACTTGTACCCCCGATGATAATCAAATTTATCCACCGCTTTCATCAGCCCGATATTGCCTTCCTGGATAAGATCCGAAAACTGCAGGCCGCGGTTGACAAATTTTTTGGAAACGGAAATAACCAGCCTCAAATTGGCCCTGACCAGCGACTCCTTGGCATAACGGGTCATATCAAGGCCTGCCTCTACTTCTCCAAAAAGATATTTTAACGTCTTACCGTCCAGCCCAGACTCCAGCATAAACTGTCTGTTAACCTGAGCCTCCACGGCACTGAGAAACAACGGATCATTCTGGTCCAGCGAGGACAATTTACGGTCCCGCATCACTTCAACCAATACCTGCCGAAATCGTCGCGACAGCTCCTCAAGAGCACCAGCTATCGAAATGATGCATTCGTGACAGATAAGTCTACCACTGAATAAGAGACCGATTTCACCGCCAATGGCCAAAACCCGACCGCGTATATCTGCATATTCTGTGGCGGAATCGGTTTTACCCAATGCATCAACTAGCAATTCCCGCTTCTTATCCAGTGCCACCGCAGTTTCAAATAGTTCTATCAGATTCTCGGTTTCACGTTTTACTTCAGAAGGCTGATCCTCAGATACGCCATGCACAACCTGAAAGATCTTCACTCGTTCCTGTTGGAGATCCTCTATCAGGTCCTGCAAAACGGGCAGAGCCAGCCCTGTGGAAAGAACGGCAGTTTGAATTCGAAATTTGCCCTCCTCCATCATCCGGGCAAGCTTCAACTCTTCTTTGTGGCTGAGCAGTGTTAAGCTGCCCATCTCCCTCAGATAGATGTTCATCGGGTCGGCGGTATGCTTGTCAGTCCTGGCGGAAGAGCGTGAAACCTGTCGGCGGTCTCCACGACGGCGATCACTAAATGGAGTACCACGACGATCGCCTTTTCGTTTTCTGCGTTCCTGGGTAACACTATCCGGCAGCACAGCCGGACCTTTTTTCTCTTCGGCCTGGTAAATACCGGTCAGATCCCAGAGATGTGAATCATCATTCGATTCAAAACCATCTTCATCAGAATCGTCCTCTTCAATATTCTCATTATATTCGTCTGCAGTCATTGCCTTTTCTTCCTTAATTGAGACATGGTTCAATCTAAGCAACGTGGCAAGCAATTTCCTCGGCCGGAGGCTACTCATTAATAGAGTATAAACACATGAAAATCAACAACTCATCTCTGCCACAGACAATTTTTGTTATAAACACCACTTCTTTGCAACGGACTCATAAGCGACGGGAAAATAAGGCCTTGGCTCATCCACCGGTTTTAAGTTCACTGTCGACCCGCATCTTCTCCAGGATAAGGCTATTTATCGCCTCGAAATTCTGCGCTTTTTCCGCATCTTTTATTTCCCGCATAAGTTGTTCCGAGCGCTTTTTTGAACGTTCCCGCTTCAGCCAGCTGAGAATTTCTGTCAGCATCTCCTCGTTATCATCTGGGTCACCCGATTCAGAAAGAGTCGGTTCGGTTAGAAGAGAAGCCACCAGAGTCCTTTCTTCGCCCTGAGGTAATTCATTGAACAGCTCTTCCGGTTCAAGCTGAATGCGTCCCTGCTCATGCATCACTTTTAACTGTAAACAAATCATTTCTCCAATAGTGCCAGCAAAGAGATCTTCAATACCTTCTTGCTGCAAGATCCCGAAGTATTTTGGGTGAAGCACCATGAAGCCAAGTACGCTCTTCAGTGCTCCTCCAAGCATTTTCCCCGGTGAGCCTTTCTTTTTTACAGCGGGTACGACTTTCTCAATTTTGGTCTTAGGCAAGGGTTTGAATTCTGCCAGCAGCCGACCCGGATCCACATTCAACGCCATACCAAAATGTTTTGCCATCGCCTCACGCTGAATCGGCGAAGAAACGGCAACCATCAGTGGCCTCAACTCCTCAATAATCTTAAACTTGCCGTCCAATGTCTCTCCGTGTCGCTCAACAAACCGTTCCAGGACAAATTCAGGCAACGGACTAGCGCCATCGACAATGTCATTGATTCCACCAACCCCAAACTCTCTGATAAAGGTATCCGGATCATGGTCTTCAGGGAGCATGGCGACCCGGCCGCTTATCTGTTCGGCCAGAAAAAGCGGTACGGAGCGTTCTGCAGCTTTTATTCCGGCGCTGTCTCCGTCAAATAGAAGGACCACTTCATCAACCAGCGGTTTGAGTTGTCGGATTTGATCTCTTGTCAGTGCCGTACCCAGGGGCGCCACCACATAGTCAAAACCCTGAGCCACCAGAGAAAGCAGATCGAAATTCCCCTCAACCAGTACCGCCTTTCTCCGTTTGCGAATCGGATCTTTTTGTTGATAGAGGCCGAAGAGCAGTCGACTCTTGTTGTATACAGGACTGTCCGGTGAGTTCAGATATTTTGGTTCTCCATCCCCGAGTATCCGGCCGCCGAATCCGGTGATCTGCCCACGCGTATCAAAGATCGGACACATAATCCGGTCTCTGAATCTATCATAGCTCCTGCCAGCCTCTTTACTGACCAGTAAGCCGATTTCAAGTGCGAGTTTACGCTCGTCACCGTTAAGTCTTGATCCAAGAAAATTCCAACCGGCCAACTCTTTGGAAGGAGCATAACCGATCTTATAGGTACTTTGCGTATCTCCAGGGATTCCACGCTTCTGAAGATACAATCGGGCCTTCTCGGCACCAGGTTCTTCGAGCAGATAGGTGTGAAATATCTCAGCCGCCCTCATGTTAAGCTCAAACATTCGGGTTCTTCGTTTTTGCTGTTCAAGTTCCTGGGCCGAGCGTTTCTTTTCCGGCAGATCCACCTGATAACGCTGGGCCAGCGCCTTCAAAGCCTCGGGGAATTCCATATGATGGTATTCCATCATAAATGAGAATACGTCCCCCGATGCCTTACAGCCAAAACAATGATAGAACTGCTGGTCTGGATGAACCGTAAAAGACGGTGTTTTCTCCTGATGAAACGGACAGGAACCGAGATACCTGAAGCCGCTGCGCTTCAGGTCAACATGTTCACGGATAATCTCAACAATATCGGCTCGTTCTTTGACAAGATTTTTAACCTCTTCCCATGACTCGGAATAGTGCATACGGGATTGCTTATCTACCTAGTAAGGGTGAATGATATTCTGATACTTCAACTAGTATAGTGTCGTTTACTGGATACTGCCATTTTTTCGGGTACTCATTGCTGAACCGCTCTGACAATTTTGCCAAATGAATCCGGTTGCAGGCTGGCAGAACCGATAAACAGACCAGAAATCCGAGAAATAGAAACGAATTGCTCAACATTTTTTTCACTGATCGCGCCACCGTAAATGATTGGCCTGGCCGGGTAGACCTGGGAAATAAAGGAGGCTGCTTCGGCAATCTTCTCTGGTGCCTGTGGTTCACGGTAACTGAGTGCATCAACAGGGCAATAGGCGATTACCAGATTATCGCAATCAATATCGCCAAGTGAAGTCAGTTGCGACATCGCATGATCTGTATCGACACAGACAATCGGCTTGATGCCGGCATCGGCGGTTTCGCTCACTTTGTTTGTTACATTCTGGGATGTCTCATGAAAATAACGTCTTCGCTCGTGGTGTCCAACAATCGCGTAGTCACTGATCCCCTTGAGCATATCGGCAGCGGTTGCCCCCGTGTAGCTGCCGGGTGGAAATGGTGATACATCCTGGGCAGCCAGGGATACCTGTACACCTTTTTTAAAGAGATAATCGGCAAGTTGTGCCAGTATGATCATGGGTGGGGCAATAACAACCTCCACGTCCTCACGGGGCTCATAGTTAGCAGAAAAAGAGTCGAACCAGCGACATGCATCTTCAAATGATTTTGTGCATTTCCAGTTTCCAATCACCAATTTTTTCGATTTTTCAGCCGCCTGTTTTTTCATAAAGCCCCCTTATGAAACAGTCATGGTACAAGCTGAAGAGCCAGACAATCACGATAGCAGAGTATCCACTCGATCAGCAAGAAACTCCTCGGATACTGTTTTGAAATGGAAAACTTTTGTCCGGGAATGTTCTCCGGAGACAAGGCCGATACTTTTGCGGCTAACCCCGAAAAGTTCAGCCAGATAGGAAATCAGAGCTTTGTTGGCTTTACCTTCAATCGGTGGGGCGGTAATCGCAATCTTTAAACACCCTCCATGCAGCCCGCAGCATCTGTTTTTGGAAGAACGCGGCTGCACATGTACCCTCAAGACCGGATATCCCTGTTTTGACATGGAGACTACGCTACTCACGGATCATGTGTCACTCAAATATGCGACCCCGCCATCTTCCAGTTTGTTTCTGAGATCTT
>JAQYVS010000137.1 GCA_030145365.1 Desulfofustis sp.
CATCCCGGCGGTCATTTTTGATGCGATTGCCGCTCTGCCTCGGAATTTTTGAAGGAGCAACCACCACACAATCAAACCCCTGTGCCGTAAGATGCCGGTAAACATCATAACCACAGGGACCGGCTTCATAGACGAAATGCAGATTACAACCCTTTGAAACCAACTTTCGGATGACCTTATCGAGGGCATCCAAGGTTCCGTCAATGCCTCCGTAACTGCGGACCTCACCGTCTCGGCCTGCCTCAGCGAATGCAATCTCAATAGAATCTTTGTGGACGTCAAGACCGATAAACATGCTAGACTTTTTCATGACCTGCCTCCTTGGTTTTGGCTCTGTGTTTGGGTTCTCTACGAGAATACCAAAATAACCCACGTTGCAAGGGGCAGGTCTCTTTTTGTCCTCACCTGTCAGCCATTATGTCTGATATATAAGAAAAGGCCACCAAGGATCGAACCCTGGTGGCCATAGTTTTGTCTTCCTAAATGTCTCTATCAATAAGAAGCCGTTTTTCTTCTCGGAAGTCGTGACTTATAAGAAACCCCTAGTTCACGTAACCACTGCCGATGGCAGTAAACGGAAGACTCAATTCAAGTTCAGGAACTTGTTTGGCAATCCAAGCGGTGAACGTGTTGCTATTGGGTCCCGGAAAGACACTATAAGTTGTTTTCCATGGATAGGCATGTGCAGCCTTATTTATTTCATCAATCATTTTGTCAACTTCTGAGCCCTTATGTTCTTTGAGAATCTGAGGCTTCTCTCCGAACCAGAATCGGTCTGGAATGTCCTTTGTAATTCTCAAGACTGGCTCTCCATGATTACCACGCCAACCGACAACATCGTAAACCGTGTAAGTGGCCTCACCAGTCCGTTTTGCAGCGATCCAAGTGTGGATTGCAAACCAGCCGCGCCAGCTCCAAGCTTTGGCACCATAGACATGTATAACCGCTTCTTTTGTAACGGAAGGGTCGGGGGCAATCCCCGCAGATTCGCGACTCGCGGTGCGCCAGTCTTTACTAGAAGAGCAATTCGACAAGAGAAACCCCATAAGGACAAAAACGGGGATAAGTTTTAAGTTTTTTTTAAAAGAATACTTCACTAAATCACCGTTGAGTAAGGATTACTTTTCAATGATTATAGCTTAGCACGTGTATGGATATGAAGTATGTGACGACCTAGATTGGAGAAGTTATACGTGAGTCTTAAGCATAGCGTTCAAAAAGACACATTATTTCGTCTCAAAAGTCGTGACTTATAAGAACAGCTCTAAGTTGCCCAATAGCCGTACTTCATCATATTGTGAGTTGTTAGCTTGAGGTGGCTTCAGAGGTTTCTTATTCATCCACAATTTGTGCGTAGCAGTTGTTTGTTGGCGGTGTCCCACGCTTTTGTAGTGACACGTCTACTTTGTCAGGTGTTGGATGCCCCGATCGGTTTTGGCCGATGAGTGACTGGACGCAGCGCCAGTCCAATGCTTCTGCTTCAGCGATATTTGTTAATTCTTCAAGTGCTGATCGGTTGTCATAATTGACTGGGCGATATGGCCTTGAGGAAACCAATGCATCGTATACGTCACAAGTTGCAACCATTTCAACAAGTAGGTCCAGTTCGTTGATTCCTCGGGGATACCCGGAACCATCTCTGCGTTCGTGATGGTTTAATGCAACTTGGGCCGCCGGATGGTAATGATCCCCGAAGTAGTGACTTAGAAGGATGTAGCCAGTAATCGGGTGAAGTTCCAACAGATTTCTTTCTTGCCGGGTGAGAGGGGTTTTTTTGTGAAGAATTTCTTTTGGAATGAGCCGCTTTCCTATATCGTGAATCGGTCCAACCAACAACATTTTTTTCGACGCTTGGCTCATAAACATTTTTTCCATAAGTAGGCTGGTTAGAGAGAACACGATCAACGAGTGGCGATACGTGTAAATATCGCTCGATCTGAACTCATCTAGAATATGGAGTAGTGGTGTTGGGATGGGGAGGTCACCAATGCGATGAAGATGAGCCTCAATTCCTTCTGGCCCTCCGAAAATGAAAGAATATTCCCCATCGTTCATGTATCTTTTCAGGTCAGATCGAATGCTGCCGTGCTCAAGCATACATCGGTGTTCATACTTCATTTGGCGACCCTTGGAGGCGATGCTTACAATCTCCGTAGCATCCAATTTAGATCCGGCAGCGAGCAGTTCCCTGCCGTCCAAGTCGTTGATTGCAAAAGGGAGTATGATGTCATACATGATTGCACCTCAATTCAACTCAATAATTTATCGACAATCCCACTGAGTGGCACTATAGCAAAAGACCACGCACAATATTCTTATAATTACTCTCAGATTGATTGACTGGTGAAGTCTCGGCAGAAAAGCTCAATTCACACTGACCCTGCATTATAAGAAAAGGCCACCCGGAATCGAACCAGGTGGCCATCGTTTTGTGGATTAAAGAGCTTCCTGAATATCTCTATCAATAAGAAGCCGTTTTTCTTCTCACAAGTCGTGACATATAAGAAAAAGGCCACCAAGGAACGAACCCTGGTGGCCATAATTTCGTTTACTGAATACCTCTATCAATAAGAAGCCGATTTCCTTCTTACAAGTGGTTACTTGTGAGAATAACCCCAAGCAAGAACATGCAAGCCACTGTCGGAGTTGCCAGATGATTTTACCACCGCGTGCCATAATGGCCTGGAGGCCCTCAAACCCGGCATTGGCAACGACGGAATTGACCGCTATGTCTCCATGGCGCAGAAACAATCTGTTCCTCCCCGGCAGTTCCTCCCCTCATCAACCCATCACAGGAGGTGAGTCATGGGCGTGATTATGGTAGTCTGAAAATCCCTTATCGCTGTGTTTAGGAGATTCGGGAGGCCGTCGAGAAAAGAAAATAGTCAGCATGAAACGTTACGAAAAGAGGCCATGAAAAAGATGCTGTGTTTGTTTTTCTCCGGGCCTTTGTGTTTTGAGGGAGAGAATCGAAGGCCTGAGTAAAGATTAGCTAACAGCCCAATTGACAATAACGGGGTTATGGTAGAATTGTCCTAGTACAAGGATTTAACTCATTAATAATGCAGGGGGCCAAAATGACTCGTTTCAATTTTATTGCTGTTATTATTACCATCTCTATATCTAGTGTGTTTTTCTCCTTAGCCTCTTTTGCTATCGCCGACAAATCTGAAATTCCATTACCTCAAGGCGTTTTAAATGCTTCGCAAATTAAACAGCTTGTGCTGGGAAAAACTGTCGCGGCTATGGTTGAAGGCAAAGATCGCGACATGGTCTTTTTTTTCGGCAAGGATGGCAAACTGCAACGAGTGCGTGATGGTTGGCAGCGATCTGGCACATGGGAGGTCAGGGAAGATGGTCGCCTTTGTACCGAATTGAAGGGGGCCGGACGTGACTGTCGGATCATTGTCAAACAGGATCAGGAGTATCGCCAGTATGCCGTAAAAAAAGATGGTAACCACCGCTATGAAATGACCTATACAAAGTTTCTCGATGGTGAGAAGTTGGCCGCAGTATCTAATAGCCCACTTTTACCCGAAGGGACTATGAAACGTAAAAAGATTGTCAAACTATTCTCCGGGCAGACAGTTGAGTCAGTGACTGCAAGCAAGGGTCGCGTCAGTCAGACCTATTACAATCCTGATGGTACTCTTGAACAACGACGTGCTGGAGTAAAACGATATGGCAAGTGGCGGGTTAAAAAGGACGCCAGAATGTGCCTGCAGATGGAGAGTCTGGAAGAAAAATGCCGGATCATCGTCGAGGAAGACGGTGCGATTAAAAAATACATTGTGAAGAAGAATGGTCGTCATCAGCACAGTGTCTCTTACCGAAACTTCACACCCGGAAAGAGTTTTAAATAACTGTTCCCTCGCGCCATGCAATCAAACAGCGACAAAGCTTT
>JAQYVS010000272.1 GCA_030145365.1 Desulfofustis sp.
ATTTCTTGAAAACGATATCAATGTGGTCTGCGACAAACCGCTGACCATCACTTCTGAGCAGGCCTGCGAGCTGAAACAATTGGCAGAATCAAAGGGGCTAGCCTTCTGCGTAACCTATACGTACACGGGATATCCGCTGGCCAAACATGTCAGGAAGATGATCAGAAATGGTGATCTGGGTGATATCAGATTCGTGAATGCGGAATACGCCCAGGACTGGCTCAGTACTCCACTGTAAAACACCGATCAGAAACAGGCGGAAAGGCGTTCTGATCCTGCCAAGTCTGGCTCTACCAACTGCGTGGGTGATATTGGTAGCCATATTGAAAATATAGTCTCCTACATGACCGGTCTCACGATTAAACGTTTGTCTGCTCGTCTTGATACATTTGTTGACGGCAGGATACTCGATGATAATGCCGCCATGATGATCGAATACGACAGCGGAGCAAAAGGACTCTACTGGTGCTCCCAGATTGCTGTGGGTAACGATAACGGACTCAGGGTCAGGATTTTCGGATCCAAAGCCTCTATCGAGTGGGCCCAGGAGAATCCCAATTACCTGAAAATTTCTTATCTTGATCAGCCTACTCAGATCATCTCCAGAGGCAGAGACGGTCTCTATCCTGGTGCAGAGGAATTTTCCAGGGTTCCATCCGGTCATCCGGAGGGCTATTTCGAAGCCTTTGCCAACATTTACAAGCCGTTTATCTCCTATCTCATGAAGAAAAAGCAGGGTGATCCGATTCTCCCGGAAGATGAGGATTTTCCTAAAGCAGAACAAGGTGAAAGCGGAGTGAAATTTATTGAAAAATGTGTGGAAAGTTCAAAAAACAATGCAGCATGGGTTGATCTGAAATAACTATAGATAGGATTTATGACACTATCCTGAAGCTAACCAACCAATCGGAGGAAACGATGGCACGACCAGTGACACTATTTACCGGCCAATGGGCTGATCTCAGTTTTGAAGAACTTTGTAAAAAAGCATCCGAATGGGGATATGACGGACTGGAAATTGCCTGTTGGGGCGACCATATGGTGCCAGAAAAGGGTGCCAATGATATGGGTTATATTAATGAAAAACTTGAGATTTTGAAGAAGTACGACTTGCAATGTCATGCCCTTGGAGCGCATCTGGCCGGTCAATGCGTTGGAGATGACTGGGATGAGCGGCTGGACGCCTTTGCTCCGGATGAGGTAAAAGGAAAACCTGCCGAAATCAGGAAATGGGCCTCCCAGGAAATGATATATACAGCCAAAGCAGCGAAAAATATGGGCTGCTATGTGGTCACCGGTTTTCTCGGCTCGCCAATCTGGAAATATCTGTACAGTTTTCCACCGACAACCGATGAAATGATCGAAAACGGGTATCAGAAGATTGTCGATCTCTGGACTCCGATCTTTGACGAGTTTGATGCTGCAGGAATTAAGTTTGCCCTTGAAGTTCACCCGACTGAGATCGCCTACGACTATTACACTACGTGCAAATTGTTTGAGGTCTTTAACCGTCGTCCAACCCTTGGTATAAATTTTGATCCGAGCCATCTGGTCTGGCAGGGCATGGAAGCCCACGTATTCATCAGTGACTTTCCCGATCGAATTTATCATGTTCACATGAAGGATGCGGCGGTTACTCTGGATGGCAGAACGGGGATCATAGGCTCCCATCTTCCTTTTGGTGACCTCAGAAGAGGCTGGAATTTCAGATCGCTGGGTCACGGTGACGTGAATTTTGAGGAAATTATCCGCCATCTCAACAATATCGGTTATGGTGGACCGCTGTCTGTAGAGTGGGAGGATAATGGAATGGACAGAGATTTTGGCGCAGCTGAGTCTGTGGATTTCGTCAAATCAATCAATTTTTCTCCTTCGGACATCTCCTTTGACGGAGATATGAAAAAATAGTCGGGTATTACATCAGAATACGCTATGGAAAATCATGCTGATGTATTGTTGTCCATCCAGCAGATATATAAAGAATTTTCGGGTGTTCGGGTATTAAACGATATCAATATTGATATCAGCACCGGTGAAGTTTTTGGTATATTAGGGGAAAACGGAGCCGGAAAATCCACCCTGCTGAAGATCATCTGTGGTGTGTACACCCCGACTGGCGGCACGATCACCCTGAAGGGTAAAGTCGTTTCAATTACCACGCCAATGATTGCCAAACGGCTTGGCATCAGTATGATTCCTCAGGAATTCAATCTTATTCCCACCCTCACGGTTTTTGAGAACATCTTTCTTGGTTCAGAGATACGAAACGGCTTGTTTCTAAACAAGAGAGAGATGCGGGAAAAAACCAGATTGCTGCTGAACGATCTGAAAACAGAACTTTCCCCCGAGGCACTTATCTCAAATTTGAGTGTTGCCGAAAAACAGATGGTTGAAATTGCCAAAGCCCTGGTCCATGAATCAGATATCTTGATTATGGATGAACCAACGACGGTTTTGACAACCGTTGAAGTAAAAATCTTATTCGACCTCATTGAGCGGCTGAAAGAGAAGAATGTCACCATTCTTTTTATCTCCCACAAACTCAATGAAGTAAAGAAGATCTGTGACCGTATACTCGTGCTGCGGGATGGAGATCAGATCTGTGTCAACGACGTTGAAGATGTTGACGAACAGGATATGGCCAAAAAAATGGTGGGTCGGGAACTTAGCCAGGTTTTTCCAATAAAATCGTATCCAGAGAGCCAGGAAGTCCTCCGGGTCGACAACCTGAGTGATGCCAAACTGCTTGATGATATCAGTTTCAGTTTGAACAAAGGCGAACTGCTTGGTTTTTCGGGATTAATCGGTGCCGGCAGGACTGAAATGGCAGAATGCATCATGGGGCTGCGCCAGAGAAATAGTGGCGACATTTATGTAAATGGAGAAAAGGCACGGATCGATTCATCAAGCGATGCTCTGAAATATAAACTGGCCTATCTTTCAGAAGACCGAAAGGGCAAGGGCTTGCTGATGAATTTTGGTATGCCTGAGAATATCTCATTGATTTCCCTGGCTAAATACAGCAATTTGTTTATTAATAAGAAACGAGAGAAACAGAGTTCAGAGAATTATAGCAAACAGTTTAATATCAAGGCGGCATCACTCAAAGCCGAACTCGACTACTTCAGCGGTGGAAATCAGCAGAAGGTCTATCTGGCAAAATGGATGGATACCGACCCATTCATTTTGATTCTTGATGAGCCGACCCGAGGAATTGATGTTAACGCCAAAAAAGAGATCTACCATTTCATCAATTCCCTGGTTACTCAAGGCGTTTCCTGCATCCTCATTTCATCGGAGCTGGAGGAAATCATCGGGCTCTGTACCAGGGTTCTGGTTATGAGAGATGGGAAAATCACCGGCGAAATGGAAGGCGACCGGATCAACGAGGAAGAAATCATGTTCAGTGCTGCCGGTGTCAGGCAGACGAATCAGCAGGAAAAGGACTTACACGCGTGAAAACAATTGGTTTTGAAGATATAAAGAAAATAGATTTTTCCAAGTATGCTCCCCTTATTGCCTTGGTTATCCTCATTGTTCTATCGGCTTTGGCCAGCGAGCACTTTCTCAAGTTCAGAAACATCACCAATATTTTGCGTCAGGTCTCTTATACAGGAACCATCGCTTTGGGGATGACTTTTGTGATCGTGGCCGCGGGCATTGATCTGTCTGTTGGGTCCATGGTAGCTCTGGTCGGCGTTCTTGCCATTTTCTTGATGAACTATATGGGAGGTGGGGTTTTTGCTGTTGTCACTGCAGTTGCTCTGGCCCTGCTGTTAGGCTCCATATGCGGCGCTCTGAACGGCTTAATCGTAACAAAAGGTAAGATCACTTCATTTATTGCGACCCTTGCCACCATGTCCATTTTCAGGTCTTTGACCCTTTATGTCAGTGAAGCCGGTGAGGTAATTTCACACAATGATATTTACCCGGAGATTGGTGGAGGGTACTTTCTCAACATCCCCTATCCGGTTCTGATTTTTCTTGGACTGGCGGTGTTTTTTCATTTTCTGCTGAATAACACGGCATTTGGCAGACACGTATGCGCGGTGGGATCTAATCAGCAGGTAGCAATATATTCAGCCATCAAGGTCAGGTGGGTGACATTTATGACCTTTGTGATCAGCGGATTCACCGTTGGTGTCACCGCCATTTTATTATCATCAAGGCTGAATTCAGTAAGCCCCGGAGATGCCGGTATTTTCTATGAACTCGATGCTATTGCTGCGGTGGTAATTGGAGGTACCCCTCTAGCCGGCGGCAAAGGCACAATATGGGGAACGGTAATCGGGGCAGTAATTTTGGGGATCATCAATAATATGCTTAATATGATGGGAGTTTCCCCATATCTGCAGGGAACGGTGAAAGGTTTTATTATTTTAATTGCCGTTCTTGCCCAATACAAATCAAATTAGGATTGAGGCAGGATTAGTCCTGATAAACCTAAAAACTCAAGAGGAGAGCGTATGAAGAACATGGTGAAAAAATCATTAGTTGTGTTACTTGCAGGCCTCTTTCTGTTTTCCGGATCGATGGTTCTGGCAGCAGAAAAAATCAAGGTCGGCGTATCGGTGCCTTCCGCTGATCACGGCTGGACAGCCGGTCTGTTGTGGTGGGCCAAAAAGGCTGTGAAAGACATCGAAGCAAAAGACAAGGATGTCACCTTTTATGTGGTTGCAGCAAGTTCCGGAACCAAGCAGGTTGGCGATGTGGAAGATCTGATGGTCAAAGGCATCGATGCCCTGGTCATCCTGCCGCATAACCCCTCAACGCTGCAAAAGGTTGTCGAAGAGGCTTATGCAGCCGGTATTTACACGGTTGTAGTTGACCGTGAATTGCCCAAGCCCGCGCAACACGTTTTTCTCGCTGGCGACAACCCCGGCCTGGGAATGGTCGGCGCCCAGTGGCTGGCGGCTGAGATGGATGGTAAAGGCAAAGTTGTCGTTCTTGAAGGTATGTCCATTCCAATCAACAAACAGCGGGTCGAAGCATTCAACGAGGTCATGAAAAATTACCCCGATATCGAGATCCTCGATTCACAGCCTGCTGACTGGTCCACCCAGAAAGCTCTGGCATTAATGGAAAATTACCTGCAGAAACACAATCATATCGATGCAGTCTGGTGCCAGGACGATGATATGCTTAAAGGCGTCATGCAGGCCATCAAAGAATCAGGCCGTACCGAAATTAAAACTGTTCTTGGCGGTGCCGGTTCCAAAGATATCATCAAGATGATCATGGAAGACGATCCTCAGGTACGGGCGACCGTAACGTACAACCCGTCGATGATCGCTTCAGGCATCATCTTTGGTGTTGAGGGTGCCAGAGGAAACACCGTGGGTGGTCTCTATCACACTCCATCACGCGTTATCCTGGCAGCCGATCTGGTTGTTAAAGAGAACGCTGAGGCTTTCTACTTCCCGGAATCAGCGTACTAGGACGTAAATGTATTAGAAGTTGTTTTTATACGGGCTGCTCAGTGATGGGCAGCCCGTTTTTCAGTTACCGATAAAATCAGTGGAGAATAGTCATGTCCAAAACATTTAAAGCCTTTCAAATTACCAAAGATGATCAGGGCCAGAAGGTAAATTTAACGGAGTTAAGCGAGCAGGATTTAATGGAAGGCGATGTTACGGTGCACGTTGACTATTCGACACTTAATTACAAGGACGGTCTGGCAATGACCAACAGTGCTCCAGTGGTCAGACGTTTTCCCCTGACACCGGGAGTTGATTTTGCCGGAACCGTTATTGCTTCTGAAAATGATCGCTTTCAGGCAAACGATCAGGTGATTCTTAATGGCTTTGGAGTTGGCGAAGTCCATAGCGGCGGGTACTCAGAGATTGCCAGGGTTAACGGGGACTGGCTGGTACCACTTCCGGACGGCATCACCACCAGACAGGCGATGGCTGTTGGCACTGCCGGCTATACAGCTATGCTCTGTGTCATGGCTTTGGAGGATCATGCAATTACGCCTGATAAGGGGACCATTCTGGTAACCGGTGCAGCAGGCGGCGTGGGCAGTGTTGCTGTTTTACTGCTGAGCAAACTCGGCTATCAGATTACAGCGGTCACCGGTCGTACCAGCGAATCAGACTATCTCCATTCCCTTGGCGCTTCAGAAATCCTTGACAGGCAAAGCTTTTCAGAAAAAGCGCGGCCCCTTGGTAAAGAGCTGTGGGCCGGAGCGGTCGACGTTGCCGGCGGTAATACGCTTGCCAATGTGCTCAGCCAAATCAAGTACGGTGGCGCAGTAGCCGCCTGCGGTCTGGCCGAATCAATGGCACTTCCTACCTCGGTGGCAGCCTTTATCCTGCGTGGTATCGCCCTGTACGGTATCGACTCCGTAATGGCTCCACTTGAAAAGAGGCAACAAGCCTGGCAACGTATCGTTAAAGACCTTGATCTTGGCAAACTGGAAACCATGGTCAGCGAAATTTCACTTGAAGAAGTACCTGCTGCCGCAGAAGCCATCATGGCCGGCTCGGTACGCGGACGTATAGTGGTAAAAGTGGGCTGAGTTATAGAGTTATCAGAGTGAAAAGATATCCTTCCTGACATGCTTCAAGGCCGGGAAACTGGTCCTGATCTCGTCCAGGGTCTCCAGGTCAAGCTCCGCGATCAGGTTTGAGATACCATCGGGGGCCTGGGCAACCACAATTCCCCAGGGATTGACAACCATGCTCCTGCCAAAACTGAGGTGTTTTGGCGGAGCCGCACCCCATTGGCCCGCTGCGGCCACCCAGCACTGATTCTCTATGGCCCGTGCCCGCAACAGTATTTCCCAATGATCCCTACCGGTTTGCAGGGTAAAGGCTGCCGGGAGCAGCAGCACATTAGCCCCCGTCTGCACCAGGCGACGGAACAATTCCGGAAAACGCAGATCGTAACAGGTCGCCATCCCGAAAATGAATCTCCCGATGGTAAAGACATCCAATTCCGAACCTGGACTTATCGTATCTGATTCCAAAAATTTTTTACCGCCCGGAATTTCAACATCGAATAGATGTATCTTACGATACCTGGCTATCATCTCACCTGATGGGTTGAAAACCACCGCAGTATTGTAAATTCTGTCCTCGTCTTTCTCCAGGAAACTGCCGATGTGGATATGGCATTTCAGTGTGCAGGCCAATTCTCTCAATACATCCAGGCAATGCGATTCTTCCAGAGTTTCCGCCTGTTCCTGTTTCTGGGTATCAGGGCCGATAAAGTCAAAATGTTCGGGAAGAACAATTAACTCGGCCCCACAATCAGACAGTTCTTTGATCGCCTTCTGAGCAGCACTCAGGTTCTCTATTTTATTGTCGCCAGCATTTAACTGGGCAATCCCTATTCTGATCTTCGAATTGTCCGCTTTAACGTGCATCAGATTGTTTCCCGAAAAAGTTTGTCGCCGGAGTGATGCCACTTTTTCTTTATATTCATGTTTCAAGTGGTATAACAGACCAGCAAATATCTATGAAAAACCACCAAAAATAATATAAGTCTCTATCTATCTCATATAGAAAGTAAAATGCTTGGAACCATTGTCAACGCCCTGGCGATAATAGGCGGCAGCCTGTTGGGAATTATTTTTTCAAAAGGTATTCCCGATAGCTATAAACAAAATATCATGAGCGGCGTCGGGCTCTCGGTGATGCTCATCGGTATCAAGAGTGCCTTGAGCTCTGATAGTTTAATGGTTGTAATTTTCTCGGTAATTATTGGAGCGATGATCGGCGAGTTCTTAAAGATTGAGCAGCGTCTTGAGGATCTCGGCACGTTTTTCGAGCGCAAGATATCCAGAAAAACCAGTGATAGCGGATCATTTGCCCGGGGCTTCGTCACTGCAAGCCTGGTCTTCTGTGTCGGCTCGATGGCAATCGTCGGTGCCCTCGAAAGCGGTCTGACCTCCAATCATCAGACTCTGTTTGCCAAATCAATACTCGATGGAGTTACCTCGATTATCTTTGCTTCGTCAATGGGGATAGGGGTAATGTTTTCCAGTATCCCTGTTTTTCTCTACCAGGGGCTGATCACCATCACTGCAGTGTTTATGAAGAGCTTTCTGGTTCCGGAAACCATCTCCCAGATGACCTCGGTGGGTGGTCTGCTCATCCTGGCCATCGGCATGAACCTTCTGGGTATCACTAAAATACGGATCGGCAACCTGCTTCCCGGTATGTTTCTACCACTGATATATTTCGCAATCTGTCAATTGTTCAGCTGACAAATGGTATCAGCCAAGACCGATCTTACGGGTAATCGTTTTCTTGATATGCTCAACCACAAAGGGAGTATACCGTTTTTTCTCTTTAAGTATCTCGACAAACAACTCGCGTTTCCGGGCAGGAGGCTCTGGTCTGGAGACCGGTACAAGGGATAACGATTCTGTCGGACAAGTTGAGATGCAGGCTCCACAGCCCAGACATTTATCTGCTGCAACAGCGGCAACGTTCTTTTCTTCTTCATCCAGGGTCAATTCAAGCGGCCCAATTGCTCCGACATTACAATTTTTCCAGCACAAACCGCAGCCAATACAGCTTTCTTCATTGATTTTCATGCTGAACGGCGCCTTGGCTACGCCATTGGGAAAGCCCTGCATAACGCCGCCGAGCAGCTCACAGCAGCAGGAACAGCAGTTACAGATAAAAGAAGGCTTATACCTGATGTTGTCAGTGATGTGGGTTAAGTTCAGCTCCCTGGCTTGTTCCAAAATGGCCTGCAGTTCATCGACACTGCGCTCTTCTGCAAATCCGCGACGCACCATGAACTTGGCGGCAGTACCAAGAGAGATGCAGATTTCTTTGGCCGGAGCTTTTTTGGCACACGTGCCGCCGAGGTGCTCTTTTTTATGCCGGCAGTAGCACATGCCGATTGCCCCGTAACCCGCCTCCTGAACGATACGTCTGGCACTATCATAGGTCGTTACAACCGCAACTAGTTATATAAAATTGTAATTATATGTAATTTTAAAATTTTCTTTTCCTTTTAATGCCGTTGATCTCGACAAATTTCTCATTATCTGGTTCTCCGGTTTTAATGTCTTTACGGATCGACTTAGTCCGGGGTCGTCTCCTTCGACGAATTTGGTCTTTCAGTCTATCTCTAATTCCGTATTCTGGCATTTCAGGGTCATTTTCATTGTAGTAATCCAAGTTTCGTTTGAACATTACTCTCACTCCCTGAAACACAGTTGCTAGCACAAAATATTCGTATTTTCGATTACCGAGTTTTGTAATGTATATTCCCCGCTTGTTACCGTCCACATCTTCACCATCAAACATGGCATGCAATAGTTGGCGTTTTCGTTCAAAATCCATACTCTTAAAATGTTGGATCGACCCAAAATAATCAAGCAGACCTGATCGTATCTGCCTCGCTTCGTCTTCAAGCTTTACCGGGTCCGCCATCCTGGATAGCCTACTTTGATAGTCTATTAACGTACTATTCAGAAAAGCTTTCTCTTTTAGAAGCTCTGTTTCCTTTGATTTTATAGTCTCTTTGGTCAGAGTTCCCTCAATAACAGCAACAGCAAGTTTTGAGAGCTGATTGTCAACTGTGTCGAGCTTCGAATTTATTTTGGTTATCTTCTCCTCTACTTTAGCGCGGTCTTTCTTGTCCGGCAGGCTCTCAGATAACGCATGATTAAAGCCCTTTTCGTCAATTACATTATCCCAGATTGCCTCTAATACCGCTTTCTCAATGAGACTTCCCGACAATGACGAAACTGCCTTACAAATCTCTCCAATTCCCCGATGGTGTCTATAGTATCTATACGTATTCTCAGAGTTATTCTCTATTTGTGTTTGTCCCACCAATGCGTGATTACATACTGCACATCTTATAAAACCACTGAGCAAGTATCTTCGTTTGACATCATGCCTGTTCCATGAGGTGTTAAATTCCCTCAATTGAAGCGCTTTTTTTATCTTATCAG
>JAQYVS010000383.1 GCA_030145365.1 Desulfofustis sp.
AGAAAGAGTCTACCTCCTCCATCGGTATCTAGCCAAAATGCAGATTCTAAATTAAGAGGGAGAAGATATCGAAACCCCAGGACGCCTCGGGTCTCGTCATTACCTGAGCCTTCCCCCATAATATTAAGCCCCGCGAATAAAGACGAAAATCTATTGAAATAATAATCGGAAGTTACAATTCCTTCCCAGTCAATTTCATCCACCTGTTGCCAACCAACTTCCCATCTCGCATCAAAACTCATCCGACTCCCGGCAAAACTTAAATTACCTTCCGTCAGATTGCTCGACACATCTGCAGTTCCATAGAAGTAAATCGGATCTTTGTAAAGTAGAGATCTCAAATTGGCTACATCAGAATCAGGCTGAAAGTCTTCATAATGAACAAGCCGTGGTATGTTATAATGCAATAACGGACAAGGAACGCCTATCTACACAGCTGGGCTTAGTTGCCACGGTGATTACTCATATTGGTCCTGACGATCTCATCGACGACCTGTGCCGGATCAGCCGCTGACTACTGGCGCGATTGACAATATAACGACCGGCAGAGAACCGAGGTTCGTTGTCATGAGTAGCATATCGAACGTATCCAAGCCGAGGCCGTGGGTAGCTTGACCGGCTGCTGCCGATCCATCCGTTAGTGGAGAAACCATCCATACCCAAGTTAAGAGGCGCGATTCATTCCAACTCGAGGACCAGACGTGTGTCGAGGGTGTCCAGATGATCCGCATTAAATCTATATTAGGCGAATTTAAGATCGAAAATGGCGAGCTCGTCGACGGCAGCAATACGGTCCGCACCCTGTTCAAACAAGCCCAGCTCGAGCCGATCCCCGTTTCCGTAGGACCGGTCGACTATGTCCTGGCCATGAGAATCGTTAAGCTGTTCGACAATGATTACGAGATCCTCGAGTCATCAGACATGACCGGGAATCCGCCAGACTCCGTTTATTAAACCACCATCAAAGCGTCGTCTATCCGGGCGGCTCCTTTTTGTTTATGAATAGAGTATTCGGAACCAATTAGATTATCAGGACAAATCTACAGCTGCCTGCAAACACACTATCTCAGATGCTCAAGGCTTGTTGATAGTGATAGGTTGTTGATTTCTATTCCGGCATGTTCGGCCATTTTGTCGTCTCACCCTTATAATTCACCAAGGTGTACTCTTTCTCATTCTTTCCTTTGATATAATAATCTGGCATCAACGGTATTTTACCGATGTTGGTAGCAATCACATACATTGGTTGAGCAAGACCCGTTGTATGTCCACGTATGGAATCCCGGATGAGTTCTGCACCTTTTTCCACAGTGGTCCTGAAATGATCGATGCCCGGCGCCGGTTCACAGTAAAACAAATAGTAGGGACGAATTCGCACCCGGAGTAATTTCTGATGCAGTTCCCGGAATGTTTCCGGATCATCATTAATTCCTTTTAGCAGTACCGCCTGATTGCCGACATTGATACCACAGGTAAGAAGATCAAACACAGCTTGAGCTGTTTTTTCTGTGATCTCATTGGGGTGATTGCATTGGGTATTAACCCAGATTGGGATTTTGTGGTATGGACTCAGTATTTTTTTTAAGCCTGGGGTGATCCTATGGGGTAAAACTATGGGTGACCGCGTGCCGAATCGAATCATCTGAAGATGGGGAATTTCCCGCAACTTTTTAATGATATAATCTATTTTTTGGTCAGAAAGAACAAACGGATCCCCGCCGGTCACCAACACATCCCTAATTTCTTTATGTTCACGAATCCATTCTAGTCCTTCATCCACATCCATGCGGAGTTTTAGGTCTCTGTTGACCACGAGCTCGTTTCTAAAGCAGTGACGGCAGTAGTTGACACAGACATCTGTCACTGTAAAGGCCACCCTGTCGTGGTATTGTCGTGCTATACTGTCGGGTCGAACTTCTTCAGTGTCTCTGTTTTCCTTCCAAATGAGGTAGTTTTCGATTCCATATTTATTAACGGTCTCCTGTAAAGAGGGGAGTACCTGTCTACGAATAGGACATTTGGGGTCGTCTCGATCCATCAGAGAGGCAAAATAGGGTGATGTTCCCCACTTGGTATTCAACGTCTCAATAGCCTTCTTCTCTTCAGCTGTGACGTTGATAAACTCTGCTAATCTCTCCAGCGTGTTGACAGGGTTTCGGAGTTGTTCAATCCATTCTTCCATCTATCTTTTCCTTCTATTTAAGGGATGTTGTAGATCTTATCTATCGAGGTACATTGCAATTTCACGATTGGTGACGTGGATTCTGTGCTCCTCCCACTCCTGGGTCTTTAATGCCATGAAGTTTTGGTAGGTTTCATCTCCGAGGGCCTGCTTTAGAAATGAGCTACCTTCAGCCTCCACCAGTGCTTCATACATGCTCTTGGGCAGAAATCGTTTATCCAATACTTTTGCTGATAAACCATCACCGCAGATATTACCTACCGCGTGTTCTCCGCAATCAATTTTATTTCTGATTCCTTCCATGCCCATTGCGATCAAAATGGCTATCTGAAGGTATACATTCCCAGCCGGATCCGGACTCCTGAGCTCAAGTCTGGTGCTCTGTGGATTTGGACAGTAAGGGATCCGAACCATAGTACTTCGGTTTTTAAAGCCCCAGTTGCAGATAATGGGTGCTTCCCGTTCACTCACATATGCCTTGTATGAGTTGAAGGTGGAGGCCATAATAATTGATGTTTCTCTGGCATATTTAAGGATACCACCAATAAACTGTCTGGCGATAGTTGCTATGTTGTGATCAGCGTCCTTGTCATAGAAAACGTTGTTGCCGTCGAGATCCTGACCCGAAAGATGCAGGTGAAGAGCATTCCGGTTATACCCATCGAAGGGTTTGGGCATGAAAGTGGCCCGATATCCAAAATCCGCGGCGGTTTCCTGGGTGACATAATTAAAAAGGACAGTTCGGTCGGCACCATCCAGGGGATCGGTAGGTTCGAGGTTGATCTCATGCTGGGATGGAGTAACTTCATGATGAGCCTTTTCGAATGCAATTCCGCAGTCTTTCAGGATTCTAATTATTCTGTTTCTGACAGCTTCTCCTTTATCGTGAGGGCTAGATTGAAAGTAGAGGCCATGATCCGTATGCAGGTTTTTCTGTTTTTTACCATTGTTTAGCAGAAAAAATTCATGTTCCGGACCCACGAGAAATTTTAACCCGAATTCACGTTCCGCTTCAGTCAACGTTTTTTTCAGTATGGCTCTCGGGTCTGTCTGGGACGGTTTGTCTTTTTCATCGTATACACTGGCAATGATAAACCCGACATTTTCATTTGAAAATCTCAAGACTTTGAAACTATCAGGATCTGGAAACAAGAGCCGATCACTACTGTCGACAGTCCCGTAACCGGCAATAGAGCTGCCGTCAAAACCGATGCCGTTTTCGAGGATGGATTCAATGTTATCCGGATTAACTGGCAAATTCATGATTCTCCCGTTGAAATCGACAAAAAAAATCTTTGTGGTATCAACGGTCTCAAGCTCTTTTTTGATATCCTTCAAGTCAGCCATTGACACGATATCCTCTTTAGGAGTTTCTCTACTATTGGCGATCTATCTTATTTGGTTGTTTTTATGAAAATAACCGGTCAAAAAAGTTCACAGTTTTGTTCTAATAAGTTCATTCCTCTTAAGTAGTCAAGAATAAACTGACAGAATCATAAAACCCCGATTTTTTCTATACGAAGACTACTCACCAATATTCCCTATTGCGGCACGTTCGCCGAAAAGAAGATGATTTAAAACATCTCTATGATCAGCAAGACTGAGGATAATCTGGGTAAAGACATCAATTTTATATTCAAACCACCCTTAAAGAATGAATTCAATCAAACAATTACGGATAATGTATACACTCGTATTCCCATATCAGGGAGAACATTACATGACAAGATGAAAGAGGAAGTATCATGATTAGTGTCCAGTACTCCACCCTATTGTTCCCATGGTTAGTTTTTTATCGCACTGTTTATAATTTCATCGATTAGAATCGTCATCACAATTGTTGTAATTTAAATTTAAGTTCTTTTAGACAGGGCATTTCTATTTTGTAACCGCAGGTGGTTAAAATAATGAAAAAAAATAGCATTCTTCCCATTCACATCGGTGGTACAATTGCATCCGCTGAGTCCAAAACCGGTTTCAGGCCAAAGCTTTCTTTTGCAGATTTGCTCGGTAAAATAGATCGGGGACTTTCTGGAGATCGACATATCGCCACTGCACAATCACCCTTCGGTGAATTCGGAATTGACAGTGCCAGCATGCAGATCCGGCATATTCAGAAGATCGCTCAAACGATTTGGGACAATTACGATAACCATGATGCTTTTATCATTACCCACGGCACAGATACACTCGCTTATACAGCCAGTATGCTCTCCTTTATGCTGCGGGGGATCCAGAAACCGGTCATCGTCACAGGTGCCCAAAAGACACTTGAGGACGATAATAATGATGTGACTGGAAATCTGGAGACAACCCTGCTTGCCGCATCGACGTCCAATTGCGGTGTATGGGCTGCCTTCAATGGAAAAATAATCAAAGCAGTAAGAGCTACAAAAATAGATATCGGTGTTGACTGTTTAGATGCCTTTGCCTCAAATATCAGGGACGAGATTCCGATCTCCAACTTCCAACTAAACGACTACTCCGTTAACAGGGGACAATCTGAAACATTTAGTACAGAGGTTTACGAGGCACTGGATATCTACTGCCTGACCCACACTACGAACCCGGCATGGCTGAAGAACTATCTCGATAATTCAGACCTCAGAGTACTCATCGTCATCATATACGGTATGAGTGGGCATCGTAAAGAATTGATGGAAGTTCTCTCACGCTGGGCTGACGATAACAAAGCAATCGTTATTGCAAAAACACATTCACCTTACGGCAGTACCGATTTATCGAAATATGAGCTAGGTGTCAAAGCTTTGCAAATGGGAATCCTGTCGTCACTGGATATGACATTGGAGAGTGTCTATGCCAAAGCAAGCACCCTTCTCGCCCGCTGCAGCGATCCGCCTGAATTCAGCAAACTGTTTTATGCAAATTTTTGCGGTGAGCTTGATGAGGCAGGTGTGCAGAAATTTTTGAAGAAGGCTGCCTTCTGGCTCTCTGCCCCCTAAGTTTTCTTTTTATAAGTGGAAAGAATTCTTCGAAACATGCAGTAAAATTTTGGGCACTTGACTTTGTAAAAATTGCATGTTCCCTTGAGATTGATAAGATATCTATGTGGGGCTGGATAACCAAATTCCAACAGCATAGATGTTCACTGTCCCTTTTTATAATTGTTAGGGGATTTTAACTGCAAACAAGAGGATACTATTATGAAAAGAGTGGTTTTGTTTATTCTTATAGGGTTCATGATTTCCATGTCTGGGACGGCTTTTGCTGAAAAATTGTTTGTCGGTACAGACACAGCTTTCGTTCCTTTTGAATACAAAGGAAAAGATGGGAAATATACTGGCTTTGATATCGATCTGTGGGCAGAGATAGCAAAACGCATTGGTGTTGAATATGAATTGAAGCCGATGGATTTTAATGGCCTGATTCCAGGTTTGACGACCGGAAACCTTGATGTCGCCCTGGCAGCGATTTTTATCAAATCTGCCAGAGAAGAAAAAATTGACTTTTCTCATCCTTATTTCAGAGCTGGACTGAGGGTTATGGTTCCTGCGGATAACGAGGATATCAAGGGCCCTGAAGATCTAAAAGGAAAAGTTGTTGCTGTCAAGCTCGGAACAGCAACCGTTGAGTATGTTGAAACCCTCGGTGCGAAGAAACTCGTTAAGTTCCCGAATATAGATCAAGCCTATCTAGAAGTTGTAACTGGTGGTGCTGATGCAGCAATGCACGACACCCCGAATGTACTCTATTACATCAAAACTGCTGGTAACGGTAAGGTTAAAGCCGTTGGGCCTGATGTCAAAGCAGCTCAGTACGGTATCGCCTTCCCACAGGGGAGTGAGTTACGTGATAAGGTGAACATTGCACTCCTGCAGATGATGGAAGACGGCGCCTACGCTGATTTGTATAGAAAATGGTTTAATTCTGATCCTGAATAGTCTTTAGGAACAAGCCAAATCTCCTGTGTTGAAACCATTCTTTCATCACAGAAAAAGATGTAGATCAGGACCCCTTCAGTACAAATTTACATAGAAGGGGTCCCTTGTTTGTCAGAACACGCCCCCAGCTAGCAACTTCTGCAGAATGGTCAATTTATGGATTTTGAGTTTTCAGTTATTGCCGAATCTTTGCCTGCACTTCTTGTTGGAGCCAAACTGACTTGGATCATAACTATTCTAGGAATATCTGGCGGTATGGCCTGCGGAATTTTAGCCGGTTTGGGGCGTATCGCAGGGACAGAAGCTCTCGGAGAACAACCACACGGAATCTTTAAGCCGATTAGTGTTTTGATTCGCTATATATCCAGTGGCTATATTGAGTCGATCCGTGGAACACCGATTATAGTTCAGGCAATGTTTCTCTATTTTGCCTTTCCCATGCTGGTCAAATCGGTTTTCGATATCGAACGCTTTCGTATCGAAGCTTTAACTGCCGCAGTCATTACCATTATCTTCAATGCTGGGGCCTATATTGCGGAAATAGTCAGGGGTTCGGTTATCTCCGTGGACAAGGGTCTTCTGGAAGCCGGAATGTCCCTTGGTATCAGTCGTTTTCAACTGATCGTCTATGTAATCGGTCCAATTGCCTTTCGAAGAATGATCCCTCCTCTAGGCAATCAGTTCATCATAAGCCTCAAGGACACCTCACTTTTTATTGTAATCGGTGTCGGTGAGTTAACCAGACAGGGTCAGGAGATTATGGCCAGCAATTTCAGAGCACTTGAAATCTGGCTGACGGTGGCCGTTATGTACCTGATAATGACATCAGTGTTAGCCATGTCGTTGCGCCGCATCGAGAAAAAGATGAAGGTTTTCTAAATCCCAGTTTCACCTAAAAAAACGAGAAAATGATGTTAAGCATTATTGAAATGAACGATGTGTGTAAATCCTTTGGCGATACAGAAGTTTTACACAATATCGACCTTTCTGTTCACGAGGGTGAGGTGGTTGTTGTCATTGGTCCGTCCGGTTCCGGAAAATCCACTTTGATCCGCTGTATCAACTGCCTGGAACTAATATCGAGTGGGGAACTGGTCGTTGACGGCATCAGGATCCCTGCTGAGAAGAAAAGGGTACGTCAAATACGGCTCGAGGTTGGAATGGTTTTTCAGCAATTCAACCTTTTTCCGCACTTGACTGCACTCGATAATGTCGCTTTTGGTCCTTGTAAGGCGAGGAAAATGAACAAGGCCAAAGCAGCAGAAATTGCCCGGGACCTGCTTGACAAAGTTGGCTTGGCTGCATTTGAAAACAAGCTCCCAGGTCAGCTTTCTGGTGGACAACAGCAACGTGTTGCCATTGCTAGAGCATTGGCAGTGAGCCCCAAAGTTCTATTGTTTGATGAACCGACTTCGGCTCTAGACCCGGAAATGATTGGCGAAGTACTGGATGTCATGAAAAATATTGCTAAAGACAGCGGCATGACCATGGTTGTTGTTACCCATGAAATGGGGTTTGCAGCCCAAGTCGGTGACCGGCTGATTTTCATGGATGATGGAAGAATTGTCGAGGAAGGCAAACCTTGTGAAGTGATGAAAAATCCACAATCGGCTAGACTCAAGGACTTCTTAGGACATGTGAAACACCACTAGCTTTAAAATTGATGCTAGAGGGTTGCCTTTTAAGGATATCCTGGGAACTTTGAGGATCTTCTTTATTGAGTGACATTGCAGGACATCATTCCCATCGTTTTATCTGGCCAGTCTTTTGTTTCTTATAGAAACGCCTGTCAATTAAATTCAACCTATTAAACTATAGTTTGGACGCGATTTTTAGTTCTCAACATATATCTTGTGATTATAAACAACAACGACCAGAGGAACTGACTCTATCGAGGAAGGCTATATGAGTGTCTAGGAGAAACTTGAAGATAACTATTCTCTGTTGACTAAAATCTAACGGAAAATCGAGACAATACGGAAGTGGAGTTGACAAACTGATTCCGAAAACCATGGAGAAGTTCAGGAAAGAAATGGCTAAGCACAGCGAACAGGAATATCCGGAAATGCGTCGGGAAATTACCGCCTTCATCCTTATCAACGTGGAAGGAAGACATGAAGAGAAGATAATGGATAAACTTTATAACCTGGAAGCGGTTCGCGAGGCACATTCAGTCAACGGATCAGTCGATATAATCATCCGGGTAAAACTGATGCGTGACCTGCTCTCATCCGATGCTGAATTAATTTCACAATTTATGATGACCACCATTCGACAGTGGAA
>JAQYVS010000431.1 GCA_030145365.1 Desulfofustis sp.
AAATGGATGAGGGTTGGAACATCAAATATCATATGATCTGTGCTGGACTGCTGGACAATTTTACCGTTTAGTTCGGTCCTGATCTTAAGCCTGTTGGGATTGGTGATCTCGTCGGAGGTTGTCAGAAGCGGGCCCATCGGCGCGAATCCGTCAAATCCCTTTCCACGACACCATTGCGAGCCGCCTTTCGTTTTCTGCCAGATACGCGCGGAAATGTCATTGCCAGGTGTGTAGCCAAGAACGAAATCAAGGGCATCTTCCTTGCTGACATTGCAGCATGGTCTGCTGATGACCACGACCAGTTCGCCTTCATAATCCACCTCGTCATCGCAAACGGCAGGGAGGTGGATCGTTTCGTTGTGTCCGGTGGCCGCGGAGAGATTTTTCATGAAGACTACCGGGTATTCCGGAAGGTTACTGCTCGAAGTGGATTCTTTTACATGTTCCCTATAGTTGAGTCCGATGCATATAATCACTTTCGGTTCGATCGGGCAGAGCCATCTTTTTGGCTTTACAGGCTCGGTAGTTGGTGTTATTGTACCTGTCAGCGGGTTGCCGTTGGCTCTGAACAGCTGTCCATCTGGGGTGGCAGAGACCAATACCATTTGCTGGTTTTCATTAATTATTCGGCCAATCTTCATTATCCAAGCTCCTTATAAATTTATTTTGCTCAATATAGCCCATAATTGTTGTAAAATCAAAGATTTAGCAAAAAAGATTGAAAAAATTTAATTTTTCATGTAACAAAACGGTTTCCCAAGCGTCTATATACATAGAAAGTCCGTTTTTGCGCGCTAAATGCGGGATTTTTCTTGAAATAAGCCGTTTTAAGGTGTATAAACGATAATTTGGATAAAGTTGGGTATTTAGAGGAGCATTGTGTGCAGTCTTGTTGCAAAAAAAAGATAGGTCAGCTTCTTTGCGAGAGGTCGTATCTTGCCGAGAGTGCTCTTGAAGATGCCCTTGGCCATCAAAAACGGCGATATCGCAGACTAGGCCAGATTCTTCTTGAGCTTGGGTATATTACCAAGAGGCAGCTTACCGAGGTTCTTGCCAGCCAGGCCGGTATTCAGCGGGCCGAACTTGAAGATATTTCTCCGAGCAGGGCGGTTCTTGACCTGATTCCGGCTGAGCTGGTTAGTAAGTACAGCGTTCTTCCTCTTGAAAAGCTCAATGGGCAAATCTCTGTTGCTATGTCCCAGCCGTTCGAGACCCGTGCGATTGAGGAACTTCGGTTTGTCACAGGCTGTTCTATCAATCGCTACTACAGCGACGACATTGAGCTTGAAAAGGCGATCATGAAGTTTTACGGCAGCAATGTTGCCCGTATGCTCAACCATCTTACACCGTCAGAAAAACAAGATGATAGTTCTGCCGGGAACGGGCAGATGTCGACTGCCAAACTCCACGAATTAGCGCGTGAACCTTCTCTCGTGAACCTTGTTAATCTTGTTCTTCTTGAGGCTGTTGAGGCTCGTGCCTCTGATGTGCATATCGAGCCGTTTGAAAAAGAACTGAAAATCAAATATCGTATCGATGGTGTTCTGGTTGAAAAATCGACCTCGCCGAAACATCTCCAGGCCGCAATTATCTCTCGAATTAAAATTATGGCGGGTATGGATATCGCTGAGCGGTTCGTTCCTCAGGACGGGCATATAGAATTTTCCGCGGTTGATAACAAAGTTGATATCCGTGTCTCCACGGTTCCGACGGTTTTTGGTGAGTCGATTACGATGCGAATCCTCGACAGGACCGCGGCACTAATCGGTTTGGAAGAGCTTGGTATGAATTCAGGCTGTCTTGATGGATTCAGTCAGTGTCTCGGTAAGGCGCACGGAATAGTTCTTGTAACCGGCCCGACGGGCAGCGGTAAGACAACGACTTTGTATGCTGCGCTCAATCGAATATACTCTCCCGGCCTGAAAATTATTACGATTGAAGACCCGGTTGAATATCAGCTTGACGGTATTATCCAGATGCCGGTTAATCCTCGTCGCGGTCTTACTTTCAGCAGGGGACT
>JAQYVS010000125.1 GCA_030145365.1 Desulfofustis sp.
GCTACTAACTTCGGCTGTTGTTCTGCGGTAGCACGTGCCTTTTCGGTCTGAATCCGCTGCTCTTGAGACTCCTTTTCTCTTATGAAAGTGTCTTTTAACTGAGATGCAAGCTGTTCTCGCATCCGGACCACCAGAAGCTCGGGTGGGATCATCGAAGCGACAAGACGCACATCTTCAATAGAGACCCCCGCTTTCATACCTTCGGGAATTAGCGCCTTCTCAATCTTTTCTTCTACTGCAGCCCGATGCTCATCGATGAGATGCGTTACTTTCTCTGCCGAACACACGTTTCTTACAACAGACCGTAGCGAAGGAGTGATAACTGTGCTTTCCACTGCCTTCAGATCGCCAACGGATGCCACAAGAAAGGAGGCGTGTTCGGGTTTAACCTGCACCTGAACACGGAGTTCATGGGGCACAAGCCATCCTTCCATTCTTGTAAAGACAGCAGAATCGGCTGCATACTTCGGGACTTCAACAGTCTCTGATCGCTCCTTCTGCTTTGTCTTGCCATCCTGAGTAATCTCAAGATCTATGAACCGGTGTCTGTATCCCCCCTTGTAGTCCAATATGTGAACTCGCGTATCTATGAGGGTTACAATATAGGCTTTCCTATTCAGATAGTACCGGCCTGGCGGCATAGCTTCGTCCCAGATCCCCACTGAACCTTTCTTGACCAGCGGTACTGATAGGGAACCCTCTATTCCCTTCGGCACATCGGCAGTTTCCCAATTAACAGATTCCTGAATATTGGACCTTACTACCCCCACAAAACCTGCAGGGATGTCAGTTGCCTGCTGTGTTTCGATATGAAACAAATAATGATTGATGCGGTACTTTCCAGGCGGCAAGACAGTCAATTGTGGTCCCTTCTGTCCATTGCCTTTCAGAAAACGCTCCGCAATGAGCATGTTCTTCAGTTTGCCTTCTGGCCACGCATTAGCCATATACTGGTTTGGTCTAAGTGGAATTCCATCTTTGGCAAGTATGAATCCGTAATGGCCCTCAGGTATCTCAACTACAGGGAGTTCCTCTACGTCATAAAGTATCTTCAGGAAAGGTACGAATGTGAATCCCGGGGGTAGAGTATCGGCTTGAGGTCCTTTCTGCCCATCTAGTGCGATGATCTGACCCGTTGGCATCGGTTTGCCAAGATAGATCCGGTTTAGGTGTCCTACTTTGTCTGCATCAATAATTACAAATGACGATGCCAGTATAAAATAAAGGGCAAGCCCTATAGTGATATATGTGAAAGAGCCGCCGAACACCTTAAATTTCTCCTTGTCGAATATTCGGGGAACAATGATGCCGATGACTATTAAAAATACAGCTAAAATAATGGTAACCATTTTTTTCCTCCCATTAAGAAATTCGTACAATAGATTATTCTTTACCCGGTTCACTTTCTCTGCAACCGCTTGATTCGTAGCGATGCTCGTCAATGCACCTGTAGTCGCTACGTCGTGGGTTCATACTTTTTGCTCACTTAAAAGAGCAACCTCCATGCCAGTATTGGCTTACAGTTGATGAAATTTTTTAACTAACTGAAATTAATTCAAAAATAGGGATTAAGTTTAGGAAACATCTGCACTGATCGGCAAGATATTGCCCAAAGGCACTTTTTGTTGCAGAAGAATTTTGCTCAAGGATGATTAGATAAAATAAGATAGGATCTAGAGGTGTTTTTTACGGTCAAGACCGTGCTTTCGCATTTTTTCGTTGAGTGTTCTACGAGGTATACCAAGGCCTTCCATGGTAGCTTGGATATTACCTTTGTTATCATGAAGGCTCTGTTCAATGAGGTTTTTTTCAAAGGCTTCGACCTGATCGGCAAGATTAAAGTGTTGCGCATCTGGTGGATGGATCAATAATGAGACAGAGCAGTTTGGGCCTTTTATGCCGAGTACGTAGCGCTCAGCAATGTTTTTGAGCTCGCGAACGTTTCCGGGCCAGGAATAGGCCATGAGCTTGTGGAGATTTTCACGCGAAAGTTTGGATACTTCACGCTCGTGGCGGGCGGCGAGTTGGTCAGCAAAATATTCAAAAAGTATAGGTATATCTTCACGCCTGTCACGTAAGGGTGGAATTTGAACCTCAGTGATGTTGATACGAAAATAGAGGTCCTCTCTAAAGTCACCTTGTTCCATCGCCTTTTGAAGGTCTGTCTTTGTAGCGGCAATTATGCGGAAATCTACAGATATCTGTTCGTTTGAGCCTAGACGTTCGATCACACGCTCTTCGAGTGCACGAAGCAATTTGACCTGCAATTGCAGCGGCATGCTCTCAATTTCATCAAAGAAGACAGTTCCGTTATGGGCATGCTCTAATTTGCCTATACGGCGCTGGTTGGCGCCCGTAAAGGCGCCGGCTTCGTGACCAAACAGTTCACTTTCAAATATGTTTTCGGGAATCGCACCACAGTTTACCGGAACAAAATGTTTCTTCTTGCGACGACTGAATTCATGCAGGCACCTGGCTACTATTTCTTTGCCAGTTCCGGTTTCACCAAAGATGAGAACACTGACATCGGTATCGCAAAGATTGGTGATGTTTTCGCGGAGTTCTACTATTTGAGGCGAGCTGCCTATGATTCGGGCATCCATACCGGGTTTCGATGCAAGTTTGGCACGGAGTGCCCTATTTTCCAGTATAAGGGAGCGCTTTTCAATGGCGCGCTTGACCACATCCCTCAGTCTTTCAGGCTTGACCGGCTTTTCAATAAAATCGTAGGCACCACCGTGTATGGCCTGGACAGCCATGGCAATATCTCCATAAGCGGTGACCAGTATAATCGGCAGATCAGAATCGAGTTCCAAGGTACGTTTCATGAGCTCCAGCCCGTCCATTTGAGGCATCCTTATATCAGTCACGAGGATACCCGGAAAGCCATGATCAGATCCTTCGGCAATAATCTCCTCCAGTGCCTGCAGTCCGTTAGGTGTACTGGCCGTATCATAACCAAGTTCTTCCAGTTCCTGCTCCAATAAATCCACCTCAAGCGGATCGTCATCGACGATTAGGATTCTTATTGAGTTAGTCATATTATGCCTTCCGTCTTTCAATCTATTTGGCGGGTGTATATCCCAGAAACTGCCGCAGTTTCTCGAATAAAAGCGCTTCATTGATCGGTTTTGTTATGTAATCATCGCAACCGGCATCTCGAGCCTTTTTTTCATCTTGTGGCATGGTATGGGCCGTAATAGCTATTATAGGGATCGACTTGAGCGACTCATCCATTTTGATACGCCGGGTCGCTTCCCACCCATCGATTACAGGCAGGGAAAGATCCATGATAATCAGATCGGGACGCTCTCGTTCGGCCACCTCAATACAAGTTGCCCCATCATCTGCAGCAAGAATCTCATAGTCATCTTCAAGGAGTTGCGTAAGAAGGTCCCTGTTGAACTCATCGTCTTCTACGACCAGGATTCTATTCATCTCCTAACTCATCTAGTTTGTTGTGTTTATCTGTTGGGTTAAAGTCTACTCCTGGATGGGCAAACGCTTCATCATCGTGTTTGTCTGGCTGGACAGCCGTATAATGGACGGGGATCGTGACAATAAAGGTCGCTCCCAGCCCTTGTCTGCTTTCTACAGTAATATCTCCCCCCATGAGACGGGCAAGGCGTCGGCTGATAGACAAACCAAGTCCCGTGCCCCCGTGTTGTCGGGTGCTACTGTCATCTAACTGCTGAAAATCCCGAAACAGAAGGTTTTGTTTATCATCAGGAATACCAATGCCGGTATCTAACACTGCGATAGTCATCTCCTCGTCACTGCCCCGGACAATAACGGTAATTTTTCCTTTCTCAGTAAATTTTATTGCGTTGTCCAGCAGATTCACCAAAATCTGTTTCACCCTAGTATTATCCGTATATAGCACTGATTGGTCGGCTTCAAACACCTTTACCAATTGAAGCTGTTTTCCTTTGGCCATCGGTTCAAAAGTTTGCAGACACTCGTCAGTGAGCGGTTCCAACGCAAATTTAGTTGGATGTATAGGAAACAGAAAGTTCTCCAGTCTGGTAAGGTCAAGGATGTCATCTATTAGCGACAGAAGATCGTTGGAACTGATCAATACCTTTTCCAGATTCTCATCTTGTATTTTTGGAAGGATATCCTTTGATTTCCGTTTCACGAGCCGAGTGAAGCCTATAATGGAATTTAACGGTTTCCGAAGTTCATGACTCATGGTGGCTAGGAATCGGGATTTCACATGGGTAGCTGATTCGGCTTTGAGTTTGGCTTCCTCAAGACGCTGGTTAGTTAGTAACAACTCGGTTGTCCTGGCTGACACAAGCTTTTCCAAATGATCTCGATGCTGGGCAAGTTCTTGCTCGGCCTGGTTCCGTTCAGTGATATCCTTGTAGGTAGTAACGAAACCACCAGCCGGCATCGGATTACGGCTGATCTCAAGGCAAGTACCGTCGGCTCGGAGCACTTCAAATCGATTTGGTTCAATATCACTTGCACGCTGAACAC